>JANPKQ010000047.1:0-7601 GCA_031426115.1 Gemmatimonadaceae bacterium
CGAACGGCCAACAGGTTCCGCGACTCGAAACCGGGATCAACGCGCATCAGCCTCACGAGGCTGTTGATGAGCAACCCGGCTCCTACCAGCAGGATGAGGGCGAGCGCCATCTGCACGACGACGAGGCCACGTTGCATGCGATGGGTCGCGGTGCGCGCCATTCCCTGCGCGGTGCCCTTCAGGTCACCCTGCAGGTCAGGTCGCGAGAACCGGAACGCGGGGAAGAGTCCCGCCGTGAGGCCGCTCACCACGGCGACGAGGGCCGTGAACGCCAGCGTCGTCCCATCGACCGCAATTTCGGCCTTCCGCGGGAGCGACGACGGTCCGAACTCGACGAGCAGCTTCGTACCGATCACCGCGATGGCGACGCCGAGGATACCACCGAGGATGGCGAGCAGCGTGCTCTCGGTAAGCAGCTGGCGGATGAGGCGCGTGCGGCTCGCTCCGAGCGCCAACCGGACGGCGAGCTCGCGCCGCCGGCCACTCCCGCGCGCGAGCATGAGGTTCGCCAGGTTTGCGCAGGCGATCGCCAGCACGAAGCCGACGGCTCCGAACAGCACGAGGAGCACGGGCTTCATGTCGCCGGTGACGAACTGCTGTCGCGACTCGAGGACGACCCCTGTTCCATCCGCGTTCTCGGTGGGATACTCCCGCTCCAGCCGCGTGCGGATTCCCTCGATCTCCGCCTGCGCTGCCGCCAGCGACACCCCGGGCCGCAGCCGGCCCATGATCGTGAGGAAGTTCGAATTCCGGTCGGTGACGTTGTCACCGCCCATGGGGACCAGCGGGAGCCAGTACTCGACCCGCTGGTTCGGGAACGCGAACCGCTCGGGCATGACGCCGACGACAGTGTGGGGAACCCGATCGATCGAGATCGTCTTCCCGACCATCGAGCCCTTTCCATCCGAGAGCAGCTTCGCAAACCGCCCGCTGAGGATCACCACCATCGCCGCCCCGGCGCGATCCTCCTCCTCCGTGAATGGCCGCCCTTCCGCCGGCATGACGCCAAGTACAGGGAACAGCGATGCGCTCGCCAGCAAGCCATGGTGGAGCTGCGGTTCCGAGCCGACGAGGATAGTCGCCGGTTGCGCCGATCCATAGGCTGCCATCGCCTCGAACGTCCTCGCGGATGTCCGGAAGTCGGCGAAGTTCGGGTGCGACATCGGTGCGCGGGTCCAGCCGAGCGACGGAATCGTGCGCCAGACCATCGTGATCCGCGCGGGATCGGGATATGGCAACGGGCGCAGGATGACACTGTTGACGACGCTGAAGATCGCCGTCGTCGCCCCGATGCCGAGCCCCAGCGTCATTACTGCGACCGCGGTGAAGCCGGGCCGTCGAATGATGGAGCGGAGCGCGTAGACGGTGTCCTGGCGCAGGCTTTCCATGGCGTTGCTCCGATGATGGAGGTGAGCGGATGGGCCCAGCGAGGCCGCCACCGGCACGAGCGCCGGATGCGGGTCGCGCACGGCGAGACGCAACCGCATCGCCGTGATGGCGACGTCGAAGGTCTCGCGGCCGAAGCAGGAAACGACGCCGCGGAGTCCCGAGATGGATCGGGCTTCCACCGAGAGCTCGCGGAAGAGCGCGACCATTTCAGCACCATGCCGGGCGTGGAAGGCCCGCGGGAGCAGCCGCAGGCTCACCCGATACACGGCGACGGCAGCTCCTACAGCGCGTCCCTCGGCAATGACGGGACGATCCGGCGGTGATCCGCGGCGGGGCGTCATTCGGGAGTCTTTCCCGATGCGAACCGAAGCTCGGGGATGAGCTTCTTGTCGGACGCGATGCGAATGACCCGTGCGAGCCGCAACGCCTCGGCCTTCGCGACCTGTCGCCCCAGTGCGCTGAGCCGGTAGTATCGCCGGCGCTCGTCATCTCCCGTTGCGGGACGGTCGCTCGTCTCGGTGATGAGCCCGTCGTCGAGCATTCGTTGCACGGCGGCGTAGAGCGTCCCGGCGCCCGGATTCATCTCGCCGTTCGTCCGCTCGCGCACCTCCTTGATGATCCCGTAGCCGTGCCGGTCATCGTCGGCGAGGGCGAGGAGGATGTGAAACGAGAGGGGCGTCAGCGGAAGCATGGTTTCGGGATCGAGCCGGGGTTTCGTCGGCATGAGGGTTCGTGTCTCCGGCGTCGGTTGTCGGCAATGGTCCCTCACCAAAGCGCACGAGGACCACTGCAGCGATCGTCACTATAGTGTCGGTCGATATAGTGTGCCGAAAGTCGTTCTCCGTCAAGGGCCGGCACCCAGCGGATTTGATTGGGATGGACTACACTCCGGTACGTATCACTGTGGCGGGAGGAGACCCCGCCCGCGGCAGCTGGCGCGTTAATCGCCGGGTACGTCGCCGTACGACGACGCATGCCGCCCGAGATCAGAGGAGCTCGACATGTCACATCCCTCGCAGCCCGCCCAGCCCGCCGCGCCGACCCCGCCTCCCGTCGCGCGCTCCGCGAGCCGCTCATGGCTGCAGAGCACCGTTCCCTACCGCAGGAGCGCGACGCTTGCCGGCGTCACTCAGCTCTCGACGACGCTCGTCCCGCTCGCTGTCCTGCTCACCGTGATGTACTGGAGCCTCGACTTCTCCTACCTCGCGACGCTGGCGCTCGCGATCCCGACGTCGGGCTTTCTCGTGCGAACGTTCATCCTCATGCACGATTGCGCTCACGGGTCGTTCTTCCCGTCGAAGCGGGCGAACGAGATCGTCGGCTTCATCACGGGGGTGCTCACGATGACGCCCTTCGCCCAGTGGCGGCGCGATCATGCACTCCATCACGCGTCGTCCGGCGACCTCGATCGCCGCGGCCACGGCGACATCATCACTCTCACGATCGAGGAGTACCTCGCCCGCGATCGGTGGGGTCGCCTCAAGTACCGGCTCTACCGCAATCCGCTGGTGCTGTTCGGGTTCGGTCCCCTGTATCTCCTCGTCAGCCAGCGCTGGCGCTCACCGAGCGACGCCAGCGGGAAAAAGCAGATCACCAGCGTTCACGCGACGAACATTGCCATCGTCGCTGGACTCGTCGGCTTCTCCCTGCTCATCGGGTTCAAGGCGGTGGTGCTGATCTACACCCCTGTCTTTCTCATCGCGGCCGCCGCGGGAATCTGGCTGTTTTACGTGCAGCACCAGTTCGAGGACACCTACTGGGAGGGCCATGCGACGTGGGAGTACGCGACGGCCGCCATGGAGGGAAGCTCGTACTACAAGCTCCCACGCGTCCTGGAGTGGATGACCGGCAGCATCGGGTTGCACCACGTCCATCACGCCGACCCGCGAGTCCCGAACTACCGGCTCCGCCGCTGCCACGAGGAGAACGCTGCGTTCCACGCCGCCACCCAGATCACCCTTCGCAGCAGCATCAGGAGCGCCCGGCTCCGGCTCTGGGATCCCGAGAAGGGAAAGCTCGTGGGATTCGAGGCGGTCAGGGGACGGTGACAGGGCCGCGGTGAGCCGCCAGGTACTGGCTCATCACCGTGACCAAGGCAGCGGCGAAGCGCTCGCGACTCGCCACATCGTTCCTCACCCCGTCGAAATGGGTCTCGATCTGCACGCCGCTCACGGGGCCGCCGTTGCGTGAGCCATACCGCACGGTGTTGTAGCCACCGTTGAAGTAATCGGCGGCGCCCGGTCCCGGCGTCAACGCGCTCGGCACCGCCGGAAAACCGGCGGTCTCGAACAGCGCACCGAGGCTCGACGGACCGCGCAGGATCCCGGAAAATGACGCCGGCGCGGCCGCGGAGATCGTGCGAATGCTGCTCCGACTTTCGTGGTCCCCGGCATTCAGCGCGTCATTCGAGAGTGCGAGCTCGCCGCTCGTGAGGAGATAGCCGAGCTCGAGGCGCGGGATGGCGTGGCCATGGCCATGCAGGTCGATGTAGAAGCCGGTGGCATGCGCGTCGATCACCGCCTGCCTCGCGGCTTCCGTGAACGCGTGGAACTCGATCCAGGCACGGCCGGCGAAGCGGTTGCCCTTCGTCGCTTCGACGATCTCGCGATTGGCGTCGATCTTGGTCCGGCGGAGGCGCACGATGATGATGTGGGGACGCCCGCCCGTCTGGCTCTCGAAGACGGTGCCGATCGTGCGCGCGAGCTCTTCTGTGTTGGCGTCACGGACCGTCGTGACATCCGGTCCCGTTCGGTCGGGTATCTCGTCGGGGACCAGCGTCCCCCCGTGGGGCGCCGTGATGATGATCGGCAGGTCGCCCGCGATGTACTCGATGTAGCCCTGACGGCCGAAGAGGACCTGACCGAGACGAGGCGCGCTCGACGTCGCCGTAAAATCCGCAACGACAGCGCCGGACGAGGCGCGCACCGCCTGCGCCGCGTCAGCGTCAGGACCGAGCATCCAGGTGGTCACCGCGCGCCCGTCCCCACCGGCGACGACCGTCGTATCGCTCAGCGCGCCGCCTCCGGAGACCGTGAAGCGGACCGACACCCCCGCCATTGGCAGGCCATCCTCATCCCGCGCCTCGACCGAGAGCAATTGCGGCAGCGCGGCGCCGGCTGTCCCCGCCTGCCCGTTACCGGTGATCCTCGTCAGTGACCCGAGCGTCCGAACCGGCGCAGCGGCATCCTTTCCGCCGCACGCCGCGAGGAGCGCGAATACGATGAGCGACGCAGGCAGGGCGCGCCCTCGGTGGCACCTCATTGGGTTGCGAACGGGGGAAGCGACGCGGTCGATTGGCCGATCAAGCTGACGGCGGCGGAGACGATGGCGGCTTGATTGCCGGATGCTCCCGGGCGCGCTCCTCGAGGAGGGCAGTGAGGAAGCGCTGACCATCGGCGAACCGCTCCATGTCGGCAGTCATGGTCTCGACGGACTGCTCGAGCCGCAGCATGCGCTCCCGAACTTCCGTCAGCTCCTTGTCGGAGGACGGGCCGCGACGCCGCAGGGTGCCGATGAGGCCGCCCACGAGGCCGGCGAGGATCATGACGATGATGAAGGACACAGTCGGTCCGGACGAAGGCGGGAGGTTCGAGCTTCACTGGAAAGAGCGAATGGGCCGGGTCGCCGTCAAGATGGAGCGGGGGACGTGCCTTGCGGGGCGCCGCGAGCGTCCAATGGAGGGGTAGCAAATCCGCGGACTCGCCCCGACCTTTCTCCCGACCCGCCAAACCTCCCGTGGCCAACCCCTCTCACGAGGCTCCCGTCGAACATGGACGATAAGAAGCTCCTGGCGCTCGCAAAGAAGAACGCCGCGAAGTCGGTTCAGAAGAAGCCGAAAATGACGCCGACGTACGACGACACCCTGCCGCCCCCGCCGGTCGATGACGAAGAGACGAAGCGCCTGTTCCAGGAGATGAAGAAGCGCGAGTTCTAGTTGCCGCAGACACCTGTAACCCGGCGACCGACCCGATCGTCCCGGCGGTAGGGGAACGTCTGCGTCCCCTTTCTGTATGACAGGGACAGTTCGACAACTCGGTGCTCGACGGTCTCCTCGCCACGAGGATTCCCCTCTTCGCATGGTGGGTGGCTCTGCTGCCCTCCGATCTCCGCAGGATGCCGTATGTATCGTCGCCTGGTCCCGGTCGCGCTCGCCGGCGCAGCCATTGTCGCCTGTCTCGTCGCCCCGTCCCTCGCAGGCGCGCAGTCGCTCCGCGGCTCGCGATCGACGGTCGAGCGTGTCTATGAGCGCGCGAGCGGCAACGGCCTCGTCTTCTACAAGACTGCCGGCGGCGTGAAGAGCGCGGCCGAGAAGGGGCGGTTCGTCCGCCTCGACGGCAACGCGAACTACCGGCTCAACAACGTCAGCCACCCGTACGTCACCGCGACGACCCGGACCTTTGTCGAGCGGCTCGGCGCGCAGTACCGAGCCACCTGCGGTGAGCCCATGGTCGTGACGAGCGCGATTCGCCCGCAAGCCAACCAGCCCCGCAACAGCTCCGACTGGTCCGTGCATCCGACGGGCATCGCGGTGGACCTCCGGAAGCCGACGGGCCGCTGCCTCACCTGGCTGCGCAAGACGCTCCTCTCGCTCGAGGACCGCGGGCTCGTTGATGGCACCGAGGAGAGGCGGCCACCGCACTTCCACGTCGTTGTCTTCCCCGCGGCCTACGATGCACACATCGCGGGCCTCGGCGGACCGTCGGGCGTCGCCGCGGCCGAGAAGTCGGTCGCACCCCGGGCGTCCGTGGCGGCCCCGCGGATCGCGCTGGCGACGATCGCGCGAATGCCTTCGACGGCCACGCGAAAGTACCGCGTCCGGAAGGGAGATTCGCTCTGGTCGATCGCGAAGCGCTACGACACCACGGTGGACACGATCCGGAAGCTGAATCCGGCGGCCGCGAAGAAGATCCTCCCCGGCCAGACCCTGCTCATCGCGGCCCAGTAACCGGTCGGCTGGCGGCGGGGTAGCTTCCCCGCATGCCGAGCACGCCGCCTCGTCGAATTCTCCTCGCGGATGCCGACGCGTTCTACGTCGCCGTCGCGCGGATGGTCGATCCCGATGGCGCCGGCCGCGAGCCCCTGCTCATCGTCGGGGGGACGCGAGAGAGCCGCGGCGTCGTGTGCTCCGCTTCCTACGAGACCCGGAAGTTCGGGGTCCGCTCCGCCATGCCGATCTCCCGCGCCCTCCGGCTCTGTCCGCAGGCGGTATGCGTCCCCGTTCCGCGGAAGGCGTGCTCGGTGAAGAGCCGTGAGATTCACGAGGTTCTCGAGCGATACGCACCGGTCGTCGAGGGCGCGAGCATCGACGAGTGGTACCTCGACCTCGCCGGCACCGAAGCGCTCTATCATGACGAGCCGCTCTCCGCGACGGCGATGCGGATCAGGACCGACATCCGGAAGGAGACCGGCCTTTCGGTGTCGTTCGGCGGCGGCACCGCGAAGCTCGTCGCGAAGCTCGCCGTCGAGCGGGCCAAGCCGAAGCCCGACAACGATGCGACGGGCGTGCACGTTGTCGAGCCGGGTACGGAAGCGGACTTCCTGCGCGGGTTCACGCTCGCGGAGCTGCCGCTGGTGGGCCCGAAGTTCCAGGAGCGGCTGGCGAAGCTCGGGATGATCACCGTGCCCAATGTCCTCCAGTACGATGTACCGACGCTGACGCGATGGCTCGGTGAACGCGAGGCGAGGTGGCTGTTCGACCGCGTGCGCGGCATCGATGGGAGCTCCGTCGAGCCGCACTTCGAGGCGAAGAGCATCAGCCGCGACGAGACCTTCCCGACCGACATTCGCGACGACGCAGAGCTCGAGCGCGAGTTGCTGGCGCTCGTCGTGCGCGCCTGCTCCGACCTGCGCTCCGACGGCGTCACGGCGCGGACGATCACCGTGCGCCTTCGCGATGCGGACTTCCGCACACGCTCCGCCGCGCGAACGCTCGACACCGGCGTCATCTCCGACCGCGTGATCTACGCCGTGGCGCGGGCGCTCCTTCACAAGCTGCGCACGGCGCGGCGAGTGCCCGCCCGGCTCGTCGGTGTCGCTCTCTCGTCGTTGGCCTCCGACCCGAATGCGGATCAGCTGGCGCTCTTCGAGCGCGCCGTGGACTCCGCGGCGGAGACGGAGCGTGACCGCACGATCTCGCGTGCGGTTGATCGCGTTCGCGCGAAGTTCGGCCCCGACGGGATTTTGCCGGGGGGGTTGAGGGGGAGGTGAACCCG
>JANPKQ010000048.1:0-3746 GCA_031426115.1 Gemmatimonadaceae bacterium
TCGAATAGCACGTGCGCGGCCAGATATGACGTCGCCACGATGAGCAGGAGAAGGGGCGCCCCGCTCATGGCTCGCGAGGCTTGCGTCCCGGATCCGCGAAGCCACTCCGGTCACTGCGCCGTAACTCACGCATAAAGGGCAAGGTGTGTGATCATGTCAGATCATGACGGCGCCGGCTGCGGTGAAGCATCGTCGACTGCGGCAGGGGCCGGTGATGCCCCGCCCCTCAGCAGGCCCCAGCCGAGCAATCCCGCGGCAATCGATGCTGCGAGAATGCCTACCTTGGCTGAGTCGAGCAGTGATGCCGATCCGGGAAACGCCAGGCTGGCGATGAAGATCGACATCGTGAAGCCGATCCCACCGAGGCAGCTTACGCCGACCAGTGAGCGCCATCCCGCACCGGCTGGAAGCGTGGCCACGCCGACACGCGTTGCCAGCCACGCAAAGAGCGCGATGCCGATTGGTTTTCCAAGGACGAGGCCGAGCACCGTGCCGATGGTCACCGGCCATGAGAGCCCCGCGAAAAGATCGCCACCGAAGTGAACGCCGGCGTTGGCCAGCGCGAACAGCGGCATGATGCCGAAGGCCACAATGCCATGCAGGCTATGCTCCAGGCGGAGTAGTGGGGCCTGCGCCTCCTCACACGCGACCTCCAGCTCGTGGATCGCCTGCTGCTGATCGGCATTGGTCAACACCGTCGTTGCCGGGCTGCATGATCGCTCGAAATCATCCAGAATGAGCCGGCCGCGGACGAGAAACTCGTCTTCGTTGATGCGGGTGCGCGATGGTATCGTCATCGCGAGCAGCACACCGGCGATCGTTGCATGGACCCCTGACATGAGGAAACAGGCCCACAGCCCAAGGCCCAGAAGCGCGTAGGCCGCGGGGTGACGCACTCCAGCGAAGTTGCAGAGTACCAGCGCGGCGAGCAGGACCGCGCCGATCGCGAGCGCCGGCAAGGACAGGGCTGCCGTGTAGAAGAGTGCGATCACGAGCACAGCACCGATGTCATCGACGATCGCAAGCGCGGCGAGAAAGATCTTGAGCCCGAGCGGTACGCGGGATCCGAGCAGGGCGACGACGCCGAGAGCGAATGCGATATCGGTCGCCATCGGGATTCCCCACCCCGCCGCTCCGGGTCCGCCCACGTTGACCACCGCATAGATGCCGGCTGGCACGAGCATCCCGCCAAGCGCTCCCGCAATCGGAAGCGCTGCCTGACGCGGGGAGGCGAGCTCGCCGACCAGCATCTCACGTTTGATCTCCAACCCGACCAGGAAGAAGAAGACCGCCATGAGGCCGTCGTTGATCCAGTGGTGCAGGCTGAGAGTGAGGCCACGCCCGGAAATCCCGACGGTCAGCTGCGTTTCCCACAGCTGGTGATAGCTCTCCGCCCACGGAGAGTTTGCCCACCCGAGGGCAAGGGCGGTGCACGCCAGGAGCACAATCCCGCCGGACGATTCAGTTCTCGCGAATCGCTGGAACGGCTGGAGCACGCGATCGATGAGTGGAGCCGGAGTGCTCGGTGCCGAGGTGGGGAGGTTCCCAGTCATGGATTCCGGTTCACGGGGCGGTTTCAAGGGTATCGATGAACGTCTTCGCCCACCGATGAACGTCATGTCCAAGGACGACCGCTCGCAGCGCCCGCATGCGCCGCCGCCGCTCGGGACCCTCCATGGTCAGCGCCTGATGGATCGTCTCGGCGGTGCCATCCACATCATACGGGTTCACGAGGAGCGCATCCCGGAGCTCCTCGCTTGCGCCCGCAAACTCGCTGAGCACCAGCACTCCGTCCTCATCGATGCGTGCGGCCGGAAACTCCTTCGCGACGAGGTTCATGCCGTCGCGCACGGGAGTGACGAGCATGACATCGGCCGCCCGGTAGAGTGCGAGCAGCATGTCGTCAGGAACGCTTCGGTACAGGTAGTGGATCGGTGACCAGGTAGGCGTCGCGAACTTTCCGTTGACCTGCCCGATCAACGAGTTGACCTCGCGCCGGATGCTCTGGTACGCACCCACCCGGTCGCGCGACGGGACGGCGACCTGGATGAGCCGGACGCGTTCGCGCCACTCCGGATGTGCCGTCAACAACTGCTCCAGGGCCAGAATGCGGCGCGGGATGCCCTTGGTGTAGTCCAGGCGATCGATGCCCAGGAGAAGCTTCTGCCTGGGGTCTCTGTATTCGACCACCATCGCGTTCACCTCCCGGCTCGCCGCGCGCAGGGCGAAGTCGGCCGCGTCGACGCCCATCGGGAATACGCCGAGCCGAACACGCCGCCCCTGCCACGCCACGTCACCCCGGGCGTCCGCCTCGGTGGCGAAGAGCCGGCGTAATGCCGCCCTGAAATGTCCGTGGTACCGCCGGGTGTGAAACCCGATCAGATCAGCACCCAACATTCCTTCGACAAGTCGCTGTCGCGTCGGAAGGGTGAAAAAGATCTCCGGATTGGGAAAGGGGATGTGCAGGAAGAAACCGATGCGGGCGTCCGGCAAGCGTTCGCGCACCAGCGACGGAACGCGGAGGAGGTGGTAGTCGTGGACCCAGATGACATCACCCGGTCGATAGTTGGCAACTATGGCATCGGCGTACCGCGCATTGACCGATTCATAGACGTCCCAGCCGTCGACGCGGAGGGGCAGGCGATCGATGCGGTCGTGGAAGAGTGGCCAGAGCACTCCATTGGAGACGTGGTCGTAGAACCCAGCGATCTCCCGCGCGTCGAGGGCGAGCGGCACGGTCCGGAGGTCCGCGAGCTGCCTGTCGATGTCCGCGTGGCTCGCGTCCGGCGGGACATCGATGTCCCCCGGCCACCCGATCCACAGTCCACCGGACTGCTCGTGCGGCCCTCGGAGTCCCGTCGCGAGGCCGCCGACACTTCGGCGGACGACCGCGCGCCCGGACTCGACGTGAACGGTCACCGGGAGGCGATTCGAGACGATGAGGAGGCGTCGATCCATCTCCGTGAATAACAGGAGGCGCGCCGCTGGAGAACCCCCACGCGCTCGTCGATGCGGGCGCGGCACGCGCGGGGAACTCTTTCGGCACGTCGCGTATAGGCACAGTGTGAACTACCGCGCCCGGCCCCGTTGACCGTCGTGAACGGTCCCCCAATGACGCGTCCTCGGTCATCACGACGATGGAGACTCGTGCTGATGGCATTGGCCGCCATCGCAGTCGTCGTCACGCTCGGCCGAGTCGCCGCCGATTCCATCCCCGCGTTCTCCGCATGGGTCGATGACCTCGGGGTGTGGGGTCCGATTGCCTTCGTCATCGGCTACGCGGTGGCGTGCGTCCTCCTCGTGCCAGCGTCACTGCTCACGCTCGCCGCTGGGGCGGCCTTCGGCTTGTCGCTTGGTATCACGGTCGTCCTTGCCGGTGCGACGCTCGGTGCCGCGGCCTCGTTTCTCATCGCGCGCTATGTCGCGCGGGACGGCGTGAAGCGGCGACTCTCACGCCATCCACGGCTCGCGGCGGTCGACCAGATCGTCGGCACCGATGGACGCCGAATCGTGCTCCTGATGCGTCTCTCGCCCGTGTTCCCGTTCGGCGCGCTGAACTACGCGCTCGGGGTGACGCGCCTGCGGCTCGCGGACTTCCTCGTGGCGATGGTCGGCATCGTTCCGGGAACGGCGCTGTACGTCTACTCGGGCACAGTGGCGAGTGTCGTGGCGAGCGCCGCCGGGGGAGCGGCTCCCGAGCGTGGAGCCGCGTACTACGCGGTTCTCGTCATGGGCCTCATCGCGAC
>JANPKQ010000049.1:0-5482 GCA_031426115.1 Gemmatimonadaceae bacterium
CGTGGATCGCTGCCGGGCGTGTCATCATCGCGCGAGACAACGACGCCACCCTCGCCATTCCGCTTGCGATAGACGCGGACGCGCTCCCCGACGGACCACGCGGTCTCGCCGCTCGCGAGGAGCGCCTCATATGGAAGCTCACGGCGGGCGCTCCGTGTCGCGAGATACTTTTCCGGGGACTTCGTGAGCCGGACGCGGGATGACACATCCCGGGTCGGCAGTGCCCGCGCTCGCAGCGCAGTGATCGTTGCCAGATAGATCTCCCGGACGCCCGCGATGTCACCGACGAGCAGTGACCGTATCGCGCGCCGCAGGAACGCCTCGCCGAACGGTTCGCGCGACTCGATCGAAACGCGACGCCGCGCAGGATGAGGGCGTCGTCGTACCCGAGAAGGGCGTAGTTCTTCGGCTCATGCGACAGCATCGCGGCGTAACGCCCGTCGAACTCGAGCTGGACGAGCGGCGGGAGAAATGCCCCGACCTCCGCGACGACGCGCCGCTCATCGGCTTCGGTCCACGTCTCCGGCACCGCGAAGTACACACCGTCGGTGTCCGCCTCGAGCAATGTCACGCCGCGCGCGGCGAGCTCCCGGCACAGGAGGGCGAGGACCCCGCGGCCACGGCGCGTGACCTCGTTGGCGGCGTGCACGTCGGCGAACCGCGTCAGCCCGCCACCGGCCGCGAGGTACCCGTACGCCGAGTTGACGACGATCTTGAGCGCGGCCGACATCGCCTCCTGCGCGTGGCGTTCTGCCGAGCCCGCGGCAAATGTCCGTGCCTTCTGCTTCGCATCGAGACGCCGCTCGACGAGTCCATCGACGAGCGCCAGGAGGGCGCCGAGTCGATCGCGAGCCGGCCCGATGCGATACGCGCGCATCAGCGACGGATAGAGGCTCGCGACATCGGCCTTCACGACGCGGCGCGCGACTCCGGATGCGAACAGCCGAAGTGCCGCGCCGCTGTGCGGAGTGCCGTCGCCCTCCTCGTGCGCTGGGAGTGCCGCGCCGGCCCTGAGGTACGCGCGCACGAGCAATGGGTCGATGACGCCGGTGGCGGCGCCGGCATCGGCGAGACGCTCGTAGCGGCGCGGCGCCATCTGTGACAGCGCGTAGGCGGCACCGCCAAGCATCCGCGACAGCGCGGCAACCTCCTCGACATCGTCAGTCGCGTAGCGACGCACGCGTTCAGGATCGGAACGGTAGGTCGAGTAGATCTCCGCGCCGGGAATGTATTCGCGATCCGGCGCGGCGATTCCGAGTACCCGCGCGACGACCTTGAGGCCGTGACTGGGGAGGCTCCGCGTCGCGATGTCGTGTCGCCGGACCGCATCCATCGTGTCGATGAGCTCGCGTCCCGGCGCGACGAATCGCACGCGGCGCGGATTGCCGGGATCACCGGACACGACGCCCCGTCGCGCGCCGCGCTGGCGGAGACCGGGCCCGCCGATGCGCCCGAGCGACAGCGGGGCATTCAGGATCCGCGAGCGCCGATCGAGAAAGGGGAGATCGAAGCCGTGCAGGTTGTGGTTCTCGATGACGTCGGGATCGGCGCGCTGGATGCGCTCCGCGAGCCGGCGGATGAGATCCGCTTCCGCCGCCGCCGTCTCGTCGGCTGCCTCGATGGTCTCGGTCTCGCCGGAGTGGTAGCGGATCGAGACCATGAAGATCCGGTCGCGCCGCGGATCGAGGCCCGTCGTCTCGAGGTCGAACTGGAGGCGATGCAGCTCATCGAAGAGCAGTCCGCGAAAGTACGTCCGGCCCGTCGCGACGAGATACTGCTCGTCCGGCGGGAGGCAGAGCACCGTGCGCGAATCGAGCTCGTTGATGGTCGCGACGCGCCGATCGAGGCGAATCGCTGCTCCCGCCAGCACCGCCGACGTCAGCGCGCGGCCATCGTCTGCGCTGACGAGATACCGAAGCGCGCCGGGCCCCGCGAGCTCGCGATAGGTGATCGCGGCGTCGGCATCGCCCTCGCGCCCGAGACGAGCTCCGACATGCGCGAGATCGTCGAGTCGGTCGAGGAGGAGCCAGGGCCGGAAGCGTTCCGCCTCCCGAACGAGGGCGCCGGTGCCGGGCACGCGCCGCCAGACGACGACGCGGCCATCATGCTCCGCATGAATGGACACGATGCCGGGGGTCGGATCCCAACCCCAGAGCCATTCGTCGTGGGTCGAGCTCACGGGACGTGCGGGCGCGCCATGACGGAAGCTACCTTGACGAAGCCGCAGTTCCATCGCAGCTATCGACGATCGGGCCGGAGCCGAGCGGGACACGGAAGCGGTCGGCCAGTCGACACACGCGTCAGTCGGACGACACGAACCCGCCATGAGTGCTCGGACACTTTCAGTAGTCCTCTTCCTGGCGGCCCTCATGGCCGGTCCGGGCGCGAGTGCCCAGGGCGCGCCGGCCGAGGCGCGCTGGTTCAAGGGGAACACCCACACACACACCCTGAACTCTGACGGCGACAGCCCGCCGGACGTTGTCGTTCGCTGGTACCGCGAGAACGGCTACCAGTTCGTCGTCATCACCGATCACGAGTTTCTCACCGATGTCGCGCCGCTCAACGCACTGCTCGGCGCCGCGGGCCGTTTTCTGGTTGTTGCCGGGCAGGAGGTCACCCAGATCCTCCCGGACTCGACCCACCCGGATCGACGACGCCAGGGACACGTGAACGGGATCAATGTTTCGCGAGTGGTGACGCCGCAGGGCGGCGGATCACTCGCCGAGAGCTACGCGCGCAACCTCGCGGCGATCACCGCTGCCGGCGGGCTGCCCCAGGTCAATCACCCGAACTGGCGGTGGTCGGTGCGCCTCCCCGACATGCTGAACCTCCCGGACTCGACGCTGTTCGAGATCCGCAACGGACACCCGGGGATCAACAGCCTCGGCGGCACCGACGCGAACGGCAATGTCGCGCTCTCGACCGAGGCGCTGTGGGATTCGCTGTTGACGCGCGGCAAGGTGATGTTCGGCGTCGGCACCGACGACTCTCATTACTTCACGCGGCCATGGGATCGCACGGCGCCGCGTCCGGGGTACGCATGGATCTTCGTCCGTGCCGCGACGTTGACGCCGGACGCGCTCGTACGGGCGATGCGGCGCGGCGATTTTTACGCGTCCACCGGCGTGACACTCGGTGACTATCGCGTCGAGGCGAAACGGATTTCGCTGACCATCGTGCAGCGAGGCTCGGGCGATGATACGCGCTTCAGGACGGAGTTCATCGGGCGGGGAGGGCGAACGCTCGCCACCATGCATGGCCTCAGTGCGAGTTACGAGATTCGCGGCGACGAAGGCTACGTCCGCGCCCGCGTCACCGATTCGAATGGGTTCAACGCGTGGACCCAACCCGTCATGGTCCCGGCACCGAGATAAGGGAGCCCCATGTCCGTCGTCACCCGTCCGCTCGCGCAGAGCTACGATCGACCGGTCGATCGGATTCGCGAGGAGATCTGGCCGCTGCGCCTCGTCCTCGCATGCTCCATCTCGATCATCATTGGCATCATCTGGGACATCTCGTGGCATCGGACGATCGGACGCGACACGTTCTGGTCGCCGCCACACCTGCTCGAGCAGATCGCGGCTGCGGCAGCGGGCATCGGCTGCGGATGGCTCGTGCTGCGGACGACCTTTGCCGGAACAGAGGCGTCGCGTGCGCGGTCGGTGCGCTTCTGGGGGTTCCGCGGACCGCTTGGCGCATGGGTGTGCATCTGGGGCGCGATCATGATGGTGACGTCCGCGCCCTTCGATGACTGGTGGCACAACGCCTACGGCCTCGACGTGAAGATCATCAGCCCGCCGCACGTCGTGCTCGCGGTCGGGATGATCGCAATCCAGGTCGGCGCGATGATCATGGCGCTCGCCGCGCAGAATCGGGCGACGGAAGACGAAACGCGACGCTTCGGCCTCGTGTACGCGCTGTCTGCCGGGATCCTGCTGACGATGCATGCGACGGTCATCATGGAATACGCGGCGTTCGGAAACCACATGCACGGGTCGACCTTCTATCGGGTGACCGCGCTCGGTATTCCCGCGATCCTCGTCGCTGCCGCGCGCGCGTCACGGCTGCGGTGGCCGGCGACGATCACCGCTGCCATCTACATGGCGATCGTGATAGTCATGATCTGGACGCTCCAGCTCTTTCCCGGCGAGCCAAAGCTGGCGCCGATCTACAATCCGGTGACGCAGATGGTGCCGCCGCCGTTCCCGCTGCTGCTCATCGTTCCCGCCGTCATCATTGACCTGCTGATGCAGCGCATCCGCGGCCACGACTGGATGCTGTCGGTGGTGATCGCCCTCGCATTCGTCGTCGTGATGCTCGCCGTCCACTGGTTCTGGGCGGAGTTCCTGCTGTCACCGCATGCCCGCAACTTCGTGTTCGGCGTCGACCAGTGGAACTACAACCTGCGGGTCGGCCCGGGTCGCTATCGGTACTGGAATCTCGACCGCGATGCGCTCGGCGCACCGAGCCCCGGCAGATTCCTGCGCGGGCTCGCGATCGCCGTGGCAACGGGGTTCGTGTCGGTCCGCGTGGGACTGTGGTGTGGCAACGGGATGGCTCGCGTGCAGCGATGAGGGCGTTGGCTCGGTTGCTCGGCGTCGTCGCCGTCATTTTCCTCTGTTCCGGCCACGTGGGGAGTCCGGATGCGTGGTACGAGGGGCCCGCAGGACCGTACTCCGTCGTCATCCACGTCGAGACACCGGGAGTGATACCCGGAGTGGCGGGGGTGAACGTTCGCGTGACAGGAGAGGGGGTCGAGCGCGTCACCGCGGTGGCCAACAAGTTCGATGCGACCGGCGGGGCACCGCCGCCGGAGATCGCAAAGCCGGTGAGCGACCGCCCGGGGTGGTACCGCACGACGCTCTGGATCATGTCCGCTGGGTCCAACAGCGTCACGGTTCGCGTGCACGGACGGCTGGGCGAAGGCTCGGCAGTCGTGCCGCTGGTCGCCGTGCCGACCCGGCGCCTCGAGTTCGACCGGCGCTTGGGCATGGGCCTTGGCGCACTCGGTGTCGTGCTGTTCGTCGGCCTGCTGACGATCGTCGGAGCCGCGGTCGGTGAGGGCGTGCTGCCCCCAGGCGTCGAGCCGGATCGGCGGCGGATGCGGCTCGCCTGGATGGCGAGAGGCGCGGCCGCGATCGTCATCGCGCTGCTGCTGTTCGGCGGGTGGCGGTGGTGGGATGCGGAGGATGGCGCATTCGTGCGGTCGATGTTCCGGCCGATGGCGTCGGATGCCGCGGTCGCTGACCACGAGGATGGGCGCAGCATCGTCATCACCATCCGGGATTCGACGTGGATCATGCGGAACGATGGATTGTGGCTGCGCGCTGGTGGTGCATCGCGCCGCACTCCGCTCATTGCTGACCACGGGAAGCTCATGCATCTCTTCGTCGTCGCCGAGGATGGCGGAGCCTTTGCGCACCTTCATCCGTTCACCACCGATTCGGTGCGCTTCATCGCAGCGCTGCCACCGCTCCCGGTC
>JANPKQ010000050.1:0-4720 GCA_031426115.1 Gemmatimonadaceae bacterium
CTCGAGCGGGAGATCGGGACGCCGCTGTTCGATCGCGTTCCCCGCGGCGTGGATCTCACGCCCGCCGGTCTCGCCTTCCTCCCCGAGGCGCGGTTGACGCTCGCGCAGGCCGAACGCGCACAGCGAACCGCGCAGCGTGCCGCGCGCGGGGAAACGGGACGGCTGCGGGTCGGATTCGTCGAGGCGGCCACGCATTCGGGGATTCTGCCCGATGTGCTGAGCTTTTTTCGCATGCACCTGCCCGGCGTCGGCCTCTCGCTCTTCGAGCTGGATCCGCTGCGCCAGGCCGAGGCGTTTCGCGATGGTCGCATCGACATCGGCATCCTGCACGATCCCCCGCTCGATGCGGATCGCTGGCTTCGGGTGGAGCTCATCTATACCGAGCCAGTCGTGCTTGCGGTGCCGGGCACGCATCGGCTCGCCGGCCGCACGCGCTTCACGCTCGCGAGCCTGGCCGAGGAGTCGTTCGTCCTCTTCCCGCGCCACGTCGCGCCGCCGATGTACGACGACATCATCGCCCGCTGTCGTGCGGTAAAGTTCAGCCCGCGCGTCGTGCAGGAAGCGGCGGGATGGCACACCCTCGCGAGCCTCGTCGGCGCCGGTGTCGGCGTCGGGTTCGTCCCGCGCTCGCTGACGAGGTTCCAGCAGCATGGCGTCGTCTATCGGTCAGTGCGCGATCTTGGCGTGGACATGGCGCTCTCCGCGGTCTGGAAGAGCGGGGAGAAGTCGGCGGTGCGGGAGCGGTTCGTCACCGCGCTGCGCGCGGTCGCTGGCGCGCGCCCTCAGGCAGCGGCGACGCGTTCGGGCTGACGTTCCCGCTCCGGAAGCGCGGCCGGAAGCTCCAGCGTCGCCGGTCCGACGGCGCGCGCCAGGATCATGGCGAGGGCGCTCGTGATGGCGACCAGTGCGAGTCCTCCGCGAAGTGTCAGCGCGCCCGCGACGGCACCAATGAGCGGAGGACCCGCGAGCAGTCCCCCATAGCCGAACATCGAGACCATGGCGATCGCCGCGCCGGGCACGACCCCCCGCGTTCGCGCCGCTGCGCCGAGGATGATCGGAAAGGTGCTCGACAATCCCGCCCCGATCGCCGCGAACCCGAGGATCACGGCAAGCGGGTTCGGAAAAGCGATGACGCACACCGCGCCGGCCGCCGCGACGATGCCGCCGATCCGCATCACCCGCACACCGCCGAGGCGCGCAGCGAGCGTGTCGCCGGCCGCGCGGCCCGCGGCCATCGTCAGCGAAAACGCCGCGAAGCCGACCGCGGCGAGCCCCGGTCCCGCGCCGCTGATGTCGCGGAGATAGACGGTGCTCCAGTTCGCCATCGCGCCTTCGCCGAACAGCACACAGAACGCGAGGATGCCAAGGACCAACAGTCCGCGGGTGGGCCGGGTGAAGGATCGCTGTCCCGGAGCGGAATCGGCGGTGGCGGGGAGCATTCGCGCGACCGTCCCCGACGCGACGACGGCGATGACCAGTCCGACACCGATGAGATGCGCCACGGGCCCAATGCCATATGCGGCGACGCGGCCGCCGGTCGCGGCACCGACGAGGGCACCGAGGCTGTACAGGGCGTGCACGCGCGACATGATGGGGCGCTCGTAGTGCTTCTGCACCGCGGCGGCCTGCGCATTCATCGCGACGTCGAGGAGCCCATTCGCCATCCCGAGCGCAACGAGCGACATCATCAGGATCCAGACGTTCGGCGCCAGCGCCGGCAGCATCAGCGCGGCCGCGAACGCGAGGACCGCGAGGCCGGTGACCGGGCGGCTGCCATGTTTCGCGACGAGTCGGCCGGCGACCGCCATCGCCGCGATGGCGCCCGCGGAGACGCCGAACAGGGCCATCCCCAGCGCACCTTCGCTCATGCCGAGTCGGTCCTGCACGGCCGGAATGCGCACGGCCCAGTTGGCCGTGCCGATTCCCGTGAGGAAGAAGATGATCGAGACGGCATAGCGTGCGGCGCGCGCACGGGTGTCCGTGACGATGGGACGACTGCGATTCATGGAGCTATCCGAAAGTTCAGGCGACGGCGACGAGCGCGCGCTCGACCCCGTCCGAGTTCGCGCGAATCGTCACCCAGTCCGTGCGGACCCGGTCCCACTCCTGGATCGCGAGCCCGTGGCGTTCGAACCACGCGCGGATCGCGGGGGGCTCCATCCTGACGACCTCCTCGAGGAGCGGCACGAAGACCGCGAGTGCATCATCGCTCATCACCGTTCGGCGGGCGATCTCGGTGATGTGTCGCGCCTGGGACACCGCGATGGTGAGGCCCTCGCCGCGGTTCACGTGTAGCATGACGTGCAGGTCGGAGCTCCCGTCACCGACGTAGATGACGCGCTCGCGCGGAACGCCGAGCGTCGTGCGGAGATGCTCCACCGCCGTGACCTTTCCGTAGCCGGCCGCGACGCTGTCCACCGAGGCGATCTCGCCGGAGTCGTGCTCGTAACCGAGCCGCGTCCCGATGATGCGGCTGGCCGGAACGATCCCGTCGAGCGCGGCATGGACGATCTCGTCGGGCGCTGCCGAGACGACGTAGAAGTCGAAGCAGTAACCCTCGACGCCCCCTTCGAGGAGATCGCGGAGCCGGCGGACGTTGTGCTTGAGCCGGATCTGCCGGCCAACGTCGGTGAGGTCGGCGCGGCGGACGCGGCGGTACTCGGGGTCGTGGCGCAGCAGGTACGTGAGCTCCGCGCCGGATTGCACGAGGTTGAGGCGTGACAGCCCTGCCACCTTCTCCTCGAACCCTGCAATACCCAGCTTCTCGCTGAGTACGCGCCCGGAATCGTTGGAGCTCAACGTCTGGTCGAAATCGCTCACGAACAAAAAGTGCTTCATCCTCGTCCGGCCTCCTGCCGTGCGCCGTGCAGTCGCGGTCCCATGAGAGCGGGTCCGGATTCACGGTGGTATCGAGAGATACCGGGGACGGGCCGCGGCGTCCAACACCTCATTGATGGCCTGCGATACCCATTGGGTATTGCCGGCGACCCGGCCTCCCGGAAGCGGTGCGGACCGACGAGGGATCAGGCGGCGTCGGCGCGCGCGGTCGCTGCCGACCCGAGCCCGATGGTCTCCCCGTGCGATGCGAGGTCGTGGGAATAGGCCCGCTCGCCGTGCTCGGTGATGTCCACGCCGGCCACTTCGGCTTCGCGGGACACGCGGAAGGATCCGGCGGCCCTGAGCCCGACCATAACGAGCGCGGTCACCGGAGCGGTGAACCCGATCGTCGCGACGACCGCGAGCGCCTGGACCCACAGCAAGTGCGGGTCGCCGCGCAGGAGTCCGTCCGCGCCCGCGGCGTTCACCGTCGTCGTCGCGAACACCCCGGTGAGCAACGCGCCGGTGATCCCCGCGACGCCGTGACAGGCGAAAACGTCGAGCGCGTCGTCGACGCGGATGCGGTCGCGAAAGCGCAGTGCATGGTTGCTCGCGGCTGCCGCGAGTGCGCCGATGACGAGCGCGGCGGCCGGCGTGACATATCCCGCGGCCGGAGTGATCGCGACGAGTCCGACGACGACGCCCGTTGCCGCCCCGACGCCGGTCGCCTTGCCTCCCCGCACGAGCTCGATGATCAGCCATGCAACCATCGCGGCAGCCGCGGACGCGTGCGTCGTGACGAACGCGTTCGCCGCGACGCCATCGGCGGCGAGCGCCGAACCGGCATTGAAGCCGAACCACCCGACCCAGAGCAGCGCGGCGCCGAGCGTCGTGAAGATCACGTTGTGCGGACGTCCATGCGCTGCGCCGGCGTCACTGCGCGGGCCGACGAACGCCGCAACGACCAACGCGGCCGTTCCCGCGCTGATGTGCACGACCGTGCCGCCGGCAAAATCGAGGGCCCCGAGCTGGCGAAGCCAGCCATCGTTGGCCCAGACCCAGTGGGCGAGGGGATCATAGACGAACGTCGTCCACGCCACGGCGAAGATGAGGAAGACCGGGAACCGCATCCGCTCGATGACCGCGCCGGAAATGAGCCCGACGGTGATGCCGGCGAACATCGCCTGGAAGATGGCAAACGCGAGATGCGGGATGGTCGCGCCATAGGGGCCGGGAGTCGCGCCGACGCCAGAGAGGCCCGCCCAGCTCAGGTCGCCGATCATCGCGCCCCGCCCGAAGGCGAGCGAGTAGCCGACGAGCACCCACTGAACGCTGACGACGGCGAGGGCGGCCACGCTCATCATCATTGTGTTGACCGCCGCTCGGGGCCGGACGAGTCCGGAATAGAAGAGCGCCAGTCCGGGGACCATCAGCAGCACAAGCGCCGACGAGACAAGGACCCAGGCAGTATCACCGGCTGAAATCGGACCCGCGGGCATACGGCGCTCACTCGAACAGGGCGTTTGAAGGGTATCGCTCGGCGAGCACCATATGGTCGGCGTACTTCAGTGTCAATGAAAATCTGCAATAATTGCACATTTTATCGACCATCGGCGCGGTTTGATCCCGAAGATCGTCCAATTTATCGTCCTTGCCATGCACGGGGAGCATGCTTTATAGTGCACCCGGCATGAAGTCGCATCTTGACCACCGCGTCGACTTTCGAGGCATCCATGGAACGGCTCGTCGAACCAGTACAGCTCAGCGCGGTGATCCGGCGCCCTCAGCCCCGGACGCCAGCCTTCGGAACGGTCGTCCTCGACGTCGATTCGGGTATCGCCGGAATCGACGGGATCGAGTGGCTCGCCAGCCGCCGTGGAGCGCCCGTCGCACGGCAGGTGGC
>JANPKQ010000051.1:0-11170 GCA_031426115.1 Gemmatimonadaceae bacterium
CATCAAGGGCGTCGGGCTCGAGGCGAAGCGCATGCTCGGGCGCACGCCCGAAGGCATCATCGCGGTGCGTCCAATGAAGGATGGCGTGATCGCCGACTTCGACGTTACCGAGAAGATGCTGCGCTACTTCCTGACGCTGATCATCGAGAACCACGTGTTCAAGGTGAAGCCCCGCGTCATCGTCTGCGTGCCGTCGGGCATCACCGAAGTCGAGAAGCGCGCGGTCCGCGACTCCGCGATGGGAGCGGGGGCGAAGGAAGTGTTCATGGTCGCCGAGCCGATGGCGGCGGCGATCGGCGTCGGGCTTCCCGTCGAGACCCCGACCGGCAACATGGTCATCGACATCGGGGGCGGGACGACGGAGATCGCCGTCATCGCGCTGTCCGGCATCGTCAGCGACACTTCGATCCGCACCGGCGGCGACGAGCTCGATACGTCGATCGTTCAATTCATGAGGAAGAACTACAATCTCCTCATCGGCGAGCCGACGGCTGAGAACATCAAGATCCAGATCGGTTCCGCGGCGCCGGTCGGCGAGGAGCGCGAGATGGAAGTGAAGGGTCGCGACCTCGTCTCCGGCATTCCGAAGACCGTCCGCGTCCACTCGAGCGAGATCCGCGAGGCGATTCAGGAGCCGATCCAGCAGATCGTCGACGCCGTGCGCCGCGCGCTCGAGATCACTCCGCCCGAGCTTGCCAGCGACATCGTCGACCGCGGCATCGTCATGACAGGCGGCGGCGCCCTCATCCGCGGGCTCGACCTCCTTCTCAGCCAGGAAACGGGCCTCCCGATCCACGTGGATGAGGATCCGCTGACCTGCGTTGTCCGTGGCACCGGCCGTATTCTCGACGATGAGGCGAAATACTGGTCAGTGCTCAGCACGTGAGCTGAGCAGTGGCACGCTCAGTCCGTGACGGCAGCCGGCGTGACACGATGCTGTTGGCGCTGTGCGTCATCGTCGCCGTCGTCGCGCGTGCCCTGCCCGAGCCGATTCGGGAGCCCATCGCCGGCGCACTTCGGTCCACGCTGGTGGCGCCACTGCTCACCCTCCAGGGCAGTGCGGAGCGCACGCGCAGCGCCTGGCTGAACTACGAGCGGCTGACCGTGTCGCGGGACAGCATCGCCCTGCGGGCCATGCAGGTCCAGACGCTCGAAACCGAGAACGATCGCCTCCGCCAACTGCTCGGCCTCGGTTCGCGCCTGGGCTGGGGTTTCACGGCCGCCGAGGCGTTGCACGGCCAGAGCATTGGAGAGGAGACCACGGTGACGCTGAGCATCGGCGCGGACGCGGGCGTGCGACGCTACGCGCCGGTCGTCGCTCCCGAAGGACTGGTCGGGACCATCCAGACTGTCGATGCCAACATGAGCGTGGCCCTGCTCTGGGGTCATCCGCAGTTCCGTCCGAGCGCGATGTCCGCCGACGGCAGCGCCTTCGGCATCATCTACCCGCACGCGAGCGAGGGCGCCGAGCGCTTCCTTCTCGAGCTTCGCGGGGTCCAGTTCCGGAGTGCGCTCGATACCGGCAGCCTCATCGTCACGTCCGGTATCGGCGGCGTCTTTCCTGCCGGAATCCCGATCGGCACGGTGCTCGGTGAGATCAAGACGACGGAGCTTTGGGCACGAACGTACCTTCTTCGGCCCGCCGTGCCGCCGCCGGACGTCCGGTCGGTGATGGTGCTGAGCCAGCAGCGCGCCGCGGCAGAAGTGCAGCGCGTCTGGACGATCCCGCGAGCCGACTCCGCGGCACGCGCCGTTGCCCGGGCCGGCGACTCGCTCGTTCGCCGGGACGCAGCGGCGGCGTCCGCGAGGGCAGCGGCCACCGCGGGAGCGACCACGCCCGTCACCGGTCTTCCCGCGACGGGGGTCGTGAATGCCCCGCGGACGCCCGCCCAGCCCCCAGCGCGCCGCACGGCCCCTGCGACCCAGCGCGCGACGGATTCCGCGGCGCCTCGTTCACCCGTTGCACCGCCGCGTGCGGGTCGTCCCGATAGCGTCCAGACGCCTCCGCCTGCAGTGCCGCCAGTGGCCACGCCGCCCGTCACCACGCCCCCACCCGTGATTCCGCCGGTCATTCCACCGCCACCGTCCGGCGCCGGGCCAAGATGAGCAGGTTCGTGTGAACGGACTCGGGGCCGTCCGTGCGATCATCGTGTTCGGGCTGCTGCTCGTCCTGCACTACACGCTGCGGCCGCTGCTCGGGTGGCGTGCGCCCATCGACTTTCTCGTCATCGCCGTGCTGCTGGCGGCCGTCCGCATCCGCCCCGGCACGGCCGCGCTGTTCGGACTCGCGCTTGGGCTCGCAACCGACTCGATCAATGCGGCGGGGTTCGGCGCCGGTGCGCTGGCGATGTCGGTCGTCGGGTTCGCAGCGTCATGGATGAAGGCGATCTTCTTCGCAGACAACATCGCGCTGAACGGCTTCTTTTTCTTTCTCGGCAAGTGGGTGTACGACATCGTGCTGGTCATCGCGGAGCAGCGCCTCAGCGGTGGTGACATGGTCACCCAGCTGCTTCTGTGGTCGCCACTCGCCGCGGCCAATACGGCGCTTGCGGGAGTCGTGCTGCTGATCCTCCTGCGACCCGTGCTGGAGCCAAGCCGCGCATGAGCTTCCATCCCAATGAAATCGCACGACGGGCCCGCGTGGCCTCGTTCATCATCCTCGGCACGTTCCTCTTCCTCGTGTCGGCGTTCTTCCGCACGCAGGTCGTCCACAACGAGCGGTTCGCACTCAAGTCGCAGCAGAACCGGCTTCGCGAGGTCCCCCTGCCGGCGCCGCGCGGGATCATCCGCGATCGCCACGGCGCGGTGATCGCCGAGAACGTGCCCGGCTATTCGGTGTCTCTCCTCGGGCAGAGCGCGGACTCTCTTCGCGCGACGCTCCTGCGGCTCAGTGCGACGGTACCACTGGCGTCATCGCAGATCGAGGAGACGATTCGCAAGTATCGCCGCGACCCGACCCGCCCGACGGTCATCCTCTCCGATGCCGACTTTGCCGTCATCTCGGTGCTCGAGGAGCACGCACTCGATTTCCCGGGATTGATCATTCAGTCGGCGCCGAAGCGCGCGTACCCGCACGGCTCTGCGGTGGCGGCGTTCGTGGGCTACACGCGCGAGATCACCGAAGGGCAGCTAGCGGCGCCACAGTACGCCGACTATGAGCCCGGCCAGCAGATCGGCGTCAGCGGCCTGGAAGGCCAGTACGAGAAACTGCTCCGCGGTCAGGAGGGCACACGCTTCATCGAGTACGACGCGCGCGGGCGCGAAGTCCGTCGCGGAGCAGGTGGGCGTCCGGACCTCGCGCCGCTCGGCGCGCCCGACCTCAATACCAACATCGACCTCGCGCTCCAGATCTACGTCGCCGATTCGGTGTTCGCGGATTCCCTTGTTGGCGGCATGCTCGCGATGAATCCGCGCACCGGGGAAGTGCTCGCGCTGCACAGTGCGCCGAGCTTCGATCCCAACTGGTTCATCGGTCGCCTGTCGGATGAGCGGTACAACGAGCTCAGCTCGCATCCCGGAAAGCCGCTCTACAACAAGGTCGTGCAAGGGCGGTATCCGCCCGCGTCCACCTTCAAGCTCGCGACGGCGATCATCGGGATGCAGAACAATGTCGTGAAGCTCAACGATCGCATGCCCGAGCCCTGCCGGGGAGGATTCATGTACGGCAACCGGTACTTCAAGTGCTGGGAGAAGAACGGGCACGGCGACATCACACTGTCCCGCGCGATCGAGGTGTCCTGCGACACGTACTTCTATCAGCTTGGCATTCGCATCGGCCTCGCCCGACTGCTCGACGGGGCCACTGCGATGAAGTTCCGCGAGCGAACCGGGATCGACCTTCCCGGCGAGTCCGCGCCCCAGTGGCCGGTGAGCCGCGACTACTTCGACAAGAGATACCCCCGCGGCTGGACCGAAGCCGTGATCCTCAATCTCTCGATCGGGCAGGGAGAGAACGACCAGACGGTCACCAACATGGCGCGTTTCTATTCAGCGCTGGCGACCGGTGGCATGGCGGTTCGGCCCGAAATCGTGAAAGGGCGGCTCGAGCGCGAACAGATCTTCCAGCTCACCACCGAGCAGATGACCGGGCTCCGGAACGCTTTGGCAGGCGTCGTGTCAGCAACCGGAACGGCGGGAAGTGCCGCCATCCAGGGCGTCGTTCTCGCCGGCAAGACGGGCACTGCCCAGATGCCGTTCCCGCTGGCCGACCACTCCTGGTTCGTCGGCTTCGCGCCCGCCGATGACCCCAAGATTCTCGTCTCGGTCCTGCTCGTGAACCGCGAGCATGGCTACAACGCCGCCCGCGCCGCAAAGGCGGCGATCGAGTACTACCTGAAGCAGCGCACGGTCCAGCTGGTGGACACCGAGGGCCAATGATCCGCCGCCACGTCACCGACTACAACCTGGTGCTTCTGGCGCTGGTCCTGTCGCTATTCGGCCTCGCCATGGTCTACTCGGCCGGCCAGACCGATGCGCCGACCGCCGTGGCAAGCGTGTACAAGAAGCAGTTCATCTGGCTCGTGCTTGGCATCGGATGCATGCTCGTCATCAGCCGCGCTTCGGTGCGCGTCCTGGACTGGGTGACGATCCCGGCGTACGCGCTGACGCTGATGCTGCTCGCGGCGACGCTGGTGATCGGGACTGGCGCGGGAACGGCGGCGAGCAGCAAGAGCTGGATCGGGATTGGCGGATTCCGCTTGCAGCCCGCGGAGTTCGCGAAGATCACCGTCGTGTTGATGCTCGCCCGGACGCTTGCGTCGCGGCGAGAGGCGCCGAAGTCGCTCCTCGATCTCTGGCAGCCCGCGGTCGTCGTGCTGATCCCCTGGGTGCTGATCATGCTCCAGCCTGATCTCGGCACCGGCATCGCGTTCATCGGAATTTTCTTCGCCATGCTCTTCTGGGCGGGGGTATCGTGGCCCCTGCTCCTGCTCGTCGCGAGCCCGGGCATCAGCCTTTTGCTCGCTTCGAGTGAGAAGCTGTGGGGTGGGTGGTTCCTCCTGCTGCTTGCGCTGATTCTCTACTATCGGCCGTACCTCGTAGAGGGTGTCGCGCTCGTCATCGCGAACGTCGTCATGGGCATCCTGGCGCCGACGCTCTGGAACGGGCTGAATCCGTATCAGCAGAAGCGACTGCTGACCTTTCTCGACCCGGCGGCAGACCCGCGAGGGTCGGCGTATCACGTCCTTCAGTCGCAGACGGCCATCGGATCGGGGGGCTGGTTCGGTCAGGGGTTCACCGATGGATCCCAGAAGCGCCTCGGGTTCCTGCCAGCGCAACACACCGATTTCATCCATGCCGTGACCGGCGAGGAGCTGGGGTTCATCGGCGTCAGCGTCGTGCTGACCCTGTTCCTCGTTCTGTTCCTTCGCACGACGAACATCGCAGCCCGGTCCAACGATGCGTTCAGCGGTCTCGTCGCCTTCGGGCTGACCGCGAGCTGGCTCGTGCACGTCATGGTGAACGTCGGGATGACCCTCAGCCTGATGCCGGTGACCGGGATCCCGCTCCCGTTCTTCAGCTACGGCGGTTCGTTCATGCTGGCGAGCTGGCTCACCGTCGGGATCCTCCTTCGAATATCCAGCGAAGGGCGCGGCCGCGCGGACTCGATGGCGCTGTAGCGACGCCGGGGGCACTCCCCCCGGGGTCTATCCATGGGTTGGCGGATTCGATCGCGAGTCTTGCCTCGCTCCCGGCGCCCGGGCACATTTCGCCGATGGCCTGGTTCCGCAAGGAAAAGAAGCCGCGTCAACCGCGGCGCGAGCGGCTCGAGATCCCCGCCGATGCGTGGGAGAAATGCGAAGCCTGCGGGCACACCGATCTGCGCGAGAAATTCGTTCGGAATCTCAACGTGTGCCCCACCTGCGACTACCATCGGCGCATCCGGGCCAGCGACTACATCGCGATCCTCCTCGACGACGGCACGGCTGAGGAGATCGATGTGGACGTTCGCTCCACCGACCCGCTGGGCTTCCCGGAGTATCCGGCGCGCCTGAAGAAGGCGCTCACCAACGCCGGGGATGCGGACGCAGTGATCACCTCGACCGGGACGCTCGGCGAGATGCCGGTCAACCTCGCCGCGATGGATTTCGCGTTCATGGGCGGCTCGATGGGCTCGGTCGTCGGTGAGAAAATCACGCGCCTCGGGCAGCGATCGCTCGAGCGCAAGTTCCCGCTGATCATTATCTCCGCGTCCGGCGGCGCCCGCATGCAGGAGGGCGTGCTCTCGCTGATGCAGATGGCCAAGGTCGCGGCGATGCTCGCCCAGCTCGCGGAGCGCCGCGTGCCCTACGTCTCGATCCTGACGAACCCGACGACCGGCGGCGTCAGCGCCAGCTATGCGATGCTTGGCGATGCGATCATTGCGGAGCCAGGCGCAGTCGTCGGGTTCGCCGGTCCGCGCGTCATCAAGCAGACTATCGGACAGGACCTGCCACAGGGATTCCAGACATCGGAATTCCTTCTCGACCACGGAATGCTCGACGCGGTCGTGCACCGTCGACTCCTCAAGCAGACCGTCGGTCAGTTGCTGCGGCACATGAGTGGCAAGCCAGCGGCGTCGGGGTGGGCCTCGCCCTGACTGATTACCGTGGGGCGCTCGACTACCTGTTCGCTCGCACGACGGGCGAATCCAGGCTCGGCCTCGACCGCACGGCGGCACTCCTCGACCTTCTCGGCGATCCCCAGCAGCGGTTCGTCTCGTTCCACATCGCCGGGACGAACGGCAAGGGAAGCGTTGCGGCGACGACCGATGCGCTCCTGCGCGAGCGCGGCCTCCGGGTTGCCCGGTACACGTCGCCGCACCTCGTGGACTTCCGCGAACGCATGCTCGTCGACGGCGCGATAGTCGATGCGGACGCCATCGTCGAGTTCATCGAACGGTGGACGCCGGCGATCGAGCGGATCGGGGCCACCTTCTTCGAAGCGACGACCGCCATGGCGTTCGATCTGTTCGCACGCGCGGAGGTGGACGTCGCGGTCGTCGAGACCGGCCTGGGCGGTCGCCTCGACGCGACGAACGTCATCATGCCGCGCGTCGCGGCCGTCACGATGATCGGCATCGACCACACCGAGTACCTGGGGGAAAGCCTCGAGGCCATCGCACGCGAGAAGGCGGGGATCTTCAAGCGTGGCGCCGGAGCCGTGATCGGAGAGCCGACCTCGGAGGTGCGGAAGTGGTTGGCCGCACACGCCGCGGTCGCCGGAGCGTCTCCGATCGTCGAAGTCGCCCGGACGATTGCGATCGACAACATCAGGGTCGGCATCGACGGAACCGAGTTTCAGTACACTCGGTCCGCAACTGGTGCGGTGGAGAGGTTGCGGACGCCACTCGTCGGCGAGCATCAGGCCTCGAACGCCGCGACCGCGATTGCCATGCTCGACGCCGCCGGCCCCGATTACGCGCTCAATCCACCGGAGATCGCGGCAGCCCTGCTCCGGGTGAAACTGCCGGGCCGCTTTCATCGGGAGGGGAAGTACATCTTCGACGTTGCGCACAACCCTGCCGGAGCCGAGGTACTCGCTGCAACGCTGGGAACCGTCTCCCTGGAGCGGCCCGTGGTGGCCCTGGTGACGGTGCTGCGGGACAAGGATTGGCGGGGGATGCTGGCGGCGCTGGCCCCGGTCGTGGATCACTTCGTCATCAGCGTCGCGCCGACGGCACCTGCGTCACGCCTGTGGGACCCAGCAGAGGCGGTCCTGCATGCAC
Source organism: Gemmatimonadaceae bacterium (assembly GCA_031426115.1). GTDB lineage: Bacteria > Gemmatimonadota > Gemmatimonadetes > Gemmatimonadales > Gemmatimonadaceae > JANPKQ01. Next base: position 7,706 of record JANPKQ010000051.1, read on the forward strand.
GCGAGAAGGGGTGGAGCGTCGAGCTGCAGGTGGATTTCGATGTGGCGCTCGAGCGGGCCGCAACGCTTGGCGCGACCGTGGTCGTGACCGGGTCGTTCCACACCGTCGGCGACGCGATGACGCGCTTGCAGGTCTCTCCGTACGCCGGGTAGATTCGGCGGATGTCACAGGGAGCGTTACCGGGATTTCGCGACTTCTATCCGGCAGAGTTGGGGGCGAGGGCGCACATCATGGCGGTGTGGCGCGATGTTGCACGCCGATACGCCTTCGTCGAGTACGACGGCCCGCCGCTCGAGCCCCTCGACCTGTACACCCGGAAGAGCGGTGACGAGATCGTCGGCCAGCTCTACAACTTCGCCGACAAGGGTGGACGCGATGTCGCGCTACGCCCCGAGATGACCCCTACGCTCGCACGGATGGTGACGGCACGCGCGAATGCGTTGCGAAAGCCGGTGCGATGGTTCTCCATGCCGCAGCTGTTCCGGTACGAGCGGCAGCAGCGCGGGCGGCTGCGCGAGCACTTTCAGCTGAATGTCGACATCATCGGTGAGGCAGACGTCACCGCCGACGCCGAGCTTCTGGCGGTGGCCATCGACATCATGCGGGGGTTCGGGCTCGGCCCTGCGGATGTCGCAGCGCGCGTCTCCGATCGGCGGTTGCTCAGTGCGCTGTTGCTGCACATTGGGATCGGGGAAGAGCGGCACCCGGCCGTGTTTGCTGTCGTGGACAAGATCGAGCGGGAGCCGCGTGAGGTCCTGGAACGGCGGCTGGCCGACGCATCGGTTCCCTCGACTACCGCCGCGCGGCTCTTCGAGATCCTGGCGATCCGCGATCTCGCACACCTGCGGGAAACGGTCGGAGACGACGCCGCCCTTGCCGAGCATTTCGAGCGACTCGACCGGTACATGAGACACCTGGCATCGCTCGGCGTCGCCGACTGGGTGCGATTCGACCTCTCGATCGTACGCGGGCTCGCATACTATACAGGGATCGTGTTCGAGCTGTTCGATGCTCAGGGCCAGTTTCGGGCGATCTGCGGTGGCGGCCGTTACGACTCGCTGCTTCAGTCGCTCGGAGGCGTTGACCTCCCCGCACTCGGATTCGGCATGGGAGATGTCGTGATTGGCGAGCTGCTCAAGGAACGCGGGCTGATGCCTCCGGCGACGGGCACGGTGGACTTCTGGGTGGCCGGCGAGGACGAGACTCTTGCAGGCGATGTCATGCGGATCGCGTCGGCGCTGCGAAAGCGCGGTCGCAGCGTCGAGTACGCGCTGAGGACGCAGACGCTCAGCCGGCAGATGAAGACCGCATCTGCGGCGGGGGCGCAGCGGACCGTGCTCCTGCGACACGCGGACGTGCAGGCGGGGCGCGCGACCGTGCGGACGATGGCCGATGGAACGGAGACGACGGTGCAGCTCGACGAGTGGCTGGCGAGCGCGTGACGGGAACGCGTGACGAACGACTGAAGGTCCTGCAGGTGTTCACCCATCGTGCGCACGAGCGCACCTGACGACAGGTCATGGCTGACGACAAGAAGCTGACGCCGCGCGCCCAGGATTTCAGCGCCTGGTACAATGAGGTCGTCCTGAAGGCCGAGCTCGCCGACTACTCGCCGGTGCGCGGGTGCATGGTCATCCGTCCGGATGGCTACGGCATCTGGGAGCGCATGCAGCGAGCGCTCGACGACATGTTCAAGGCGACGGGGCATCGCAACGCCTACTTCCCGCTCTTCATCCCGGAATCCTTCCTGAAGAAGGAGGCGCAGCACGTCGAGGGCTTCGCGCCGGAGACCGCGGTGGTAACGCACGGCGGCGGGAAGAAGCTCGAGGAGCCACTGATCGTCCGCCCGACGTCGGAGACCATCATCTACGCGATGTTCGCGAAGTGGGTGCAGAGCTATCGCGACCTCCCACTGCTGATCAACCAGTGGGCGAACGTCGTGCGTTGGGAGATGCGCACGCGACTCTTCCTGCGGACGCTGGAGTTCCTCTGGCAGGAGGGCCACACGGCGCACGCCACGCATGACGAGGCCGAGGAAGAAGCGCGGCGCATGCTCGGCGTCTACCGCGACTTCATGGAAGGCTGGATGGCGATGCCCGTCATCACCGGCCAGAAGACGGACTCCGAGCGATTCGCCGGTGCGCTGCGCACATACTCGTGCGAGGCGATGATGCAGGACAACAAGGCGCTCCAGGCGGGGACGTCACACAACCTTGGCCAGAACTTCGCAAAGGCGTTCGACCTCAAGTTCCAGACGGAGAGTGGCGGCACCGAGTTCGCGTGGAACACGAGCTGGGGGGTGTCCACGCGGATGATCGGCGGTCTCGTCATGACGCACGGCGATGACAACGGGCTCCGCGTTCCCCCCATGCTCGCGCCGACTGAAGTCGTCATCGTTCCGATCTGGCGGACAGACGAGGAGCGCGACCGGGTCTTCGAGGCGGCACACCGCATCAAGGCCACGCTCGCGGCGGGGGAGCAGCGTGGGGCCAATCGCCTTCGCGTGCATGTCGATGCACGGGAAGGCATCAAGCCCGGCGCGAAGTATTTCGAATGGGAGCTGCGCGGCGTCCCCGTGAGGATGGAGCTCGGGCCCCGCGATCTCGACAAGGCGCAGGCGGTCGTCGTGCGACGCGATACACGCGAAAAGCGGCCCGTGTCGCTCGATGCGCTCGGCCGGGACGTTGCCGATCTCCTGGAACGGATCCAGGGCGACATGCTCGTGGCCGCCCGTGACCGCCGGGAGTCGAACAGCTTCCGCGGAGAGATCACTTACGATCGCTTCCGCGAGGTCATGAACGCGGAGGGAGCGTTTGTCTACGCCGGCTGGTGCGGCGACGGCTCCTGTGAGGCACAGGTCAAGGAGGACACCAAGGCCACGATCCGGGTGCTCCCGGACGAGGAGTTTCGCTCCGCGGAGGCGCCGACGAAATGCATGCACTGCGGGCGCGGGGCGACATCCGAGGCGCTGTGGGCGAAGGCGTATTGAGTGGAACGCTCGTGACTGCGCCGCGCGGCGCCGCGACCGGATTCCACCGGGTTGACGGCGTGTTGTGCTGCGAGGATGTAGAACTGGCGCGCATCGCGCGCGAGGTGGGCACTCCAGCGTACGTCTACAGCGCGGGGGAGATCCGCGCGCAGTATACCGCGCTCCGGTCGGCGCTCGCCCCCGTACGTCACCGCATCCATTACAGCGTGAAGGCGAGCTCGAACGTCGCGCTGCTGGCATTGCTCCGCGACCTCGGTGCTGGCGTGGACATCGTGTCGGGCGGGGAGCTCTTTCGCGCGCTCCACGCCGGGTTCACTGGTGCCGACATCGTGTTCAGCGGAGTGGGCAAGACGGACCAGGAGCTGCGTGAAGCGCTGGCGGCGCGCGTCAAGCTGGTCAACGTGGAGTCGGAGGGGGAGCTTCGGCGCCTCTCGACGGTCGCGACCGAGGCGGGTGTCACCGCGCCGGTTGCGTTG
>JANPKQ010000052.1:0-5352 GCA_031426115.1 Gemmatimonadaceae bacterium
TCGCGAATGCGACGAGCAGGGTTTTCTTCCTGCTGGGATCGGAGAGTTACGTCCCCGACTGCCACGATTGTGAGCCCGTGCCGCGGTCGGTGCCGACGGGGCCGGTGTTCATGCCGCTCGTGCGCCCATCGCCGCCGAGGCCCTGGCTGCTGCTGGCGCCCGTGCTCGGCGACCACCCGCCGCCGGACGACGGTGAGCTGCTGTCCGCGTGCGAGCCGCGGCCGTAGGAGGTCGTGTGCGAGCCCGACCCGGTGGCTCCGGCGCCGAGCGATTCCTTGATCTCGTTGACGAAGCGGTCCACGCGTCCCTGGAAGGCCTGGCTGACGCCGGTCATCAGATTCGCGACGACATCATCCAGCACGTTTCCAATCTTGCTGCTCGCGCCGCGCGTTGCGACGAGTGTCGCGCCGGCTGCCCGAACGTCAGCACGTGAGCCGCTGAGAAGCACGCCCGCGCCCACGGCGACGGCGATCGCCGGCCATGGATGATCACGGACGATCTGCATCAGGTTCATCTTCTGCTCGATCTGGGCGAGCGTCGTTGACATCCGTTCGCGGGTCATCTCGATGTCGCGCCGGACGTCAGCTGTCGTTTCAGCCATTCCTTGTCCTCCTTGAGTGTCGCGACCGTCTGGTCCGGCGCGAGCTTCCGCGGCGAGAGCAGCGCCTTGCCGCGGCTCGCCATCCAGTATGCCACCCCACCCGTAATGGCCGTTACGATCACGGCCGCGAGCCAGTAGTGGTCACGCAGCCATTGATCCCCCGCGAGGAGGATGATGCCGGTGAAGAATGTGAACGATCCGATCAGTGCGAGCACGCCGCCCATCGCGGTGAATGCCGTCCCCGTGCCGATGCCACGGAAGAGGGAGGCGAACTCGAGTCGTGCGAGGCGAACCTCTTGCTTGAGCAGCGCAGTGCTCCCCTCCGCAAGCTCGCGGAGGAGGGCACCCATTGAGCGCTGGTCGTCCCGATGGGCCGCCATTGGATCCACCTAGCGGCGGAAGGCCTTGCCGAGGAGGTAGCCGATGCCCGCCGCGATAAGCAGCGTGCGGCCCGGGTGCTCCTTGACCTGCGTCTCGATTCCGGTCTTCATGGAATCGATGTCGGCTTCGCGAATCCAGTCGGCGGAGGCCTGGAGGCCGCCAGCGACGCGATTGCTGACTTCGGCCAGCTTGTCGTCGGTCGCGATCGGAGCAGAGCCCGAGCCCGTCGCGCCGGCGTAGCTGCCGGACTGGTTGCGTGAGCGGAGCTTCTCTGCCCCGGCCTCGAGCTTGTCGGCGAGCGACGCCTTGATCTCGCCGGCCTTTTCCTTCGCCTTGCCGAACTTGTCGGTGGCCGCGTCCTTCACCTGGCCGGCCTTGTCCTGAACGGCTTCCTTGCCGTGCTGGATCTTGCTCTCGGCCGTGCCCGTCGAGCCGTAGGAGCCGCCGCCGATGCCGCTCGATCCGCTGCCGCTCGTGGAGCCGAAGCTCTCGCCGAAGCCGCCCGCACTTCCGCCGGAGCCAGTCGAGGCGCCGTAGCTGCCTGCGCTGCTCGAGCCACCCATCCCGGAGCCTGACGTCTCCGAGTTACCGCCTTCCTTCGGATCTCTTTCCATGCGCGCATCCTCCCCAATTGACGACCCTTCACAACACCCAAGCGTGTTCGGTGCTAATGCAGGGGGCGTGCCGGGCGTCGGCAGCAGAAAACGGTGTTGCAGAATGCATGAGAACGTCAAAGGCGGGCCCCGGAGGAGCCCGCCCTTGAGTCGCCCTGTCGGGCGTTGTCGGTCGCGCCGAGCGTCAGCTCAGCACGTTCCCGCCGTCGTCAGAACGAGTAGCGTGCAGACAGCTGCATCCGGTAGTTGGACTCCGCACGGTCGCTGTTGAAGAACGTCGTGGTCGGCGAGAAGGTGAACACGCCCTGCTGACGACCGAGCGCATCCGTACGTCCGCCCGTCCGCGAGAGGAGGAACACGCCGGGGAGGCCGGGCTCCACGCTGCGTTTCTCGAGGCCCCACTTCTTGTTGAGCAGGTTGGTGAAGTTGAAGATGTCGAGCTGGATCGAGAGGTTCTGCGTGCCGACCGACCGGATCGACGGCAGGTACGGGACCGACTGTCTCACCGAGACGTTGACGGTGTGCTGCCACTCGGACCGGCAGGTGTTGCGCCCCATGATCCGGCCGCGCTGCTTGTCGAGGCACTTGTGATCCTCGATGAACGCGTCGAACGCGTCCTGCTGCTGCACGATCGTGGCGTTCGGCGTCGCGCTGAAGGCGATCTCCTCGATATTCCTGACATCCGTCGGGATGTAGACGAGATCGTTGCCGGCGCGGCCGTCGGCGTTCAGGTCACCGAGGCTGCCGCTCGCGCCCGTGTAGCTGTAGTCGAACGGAGCGCCGACGGCGCCGTTGTAGATGAACGAGACGTCGGTCTTCGTCGGGAACGCGTACGTGCCGCTCGCCACGATCCGGTGCGGCTGCTCCCACTTCGAGCGCGCCAGGTCGTGCCGCTTGATATCACCCGAGACGTTGCGTCCCTGGTTGAAGTTCGAGTTGGCCGTGCTGTTGAGCGTGCTCTGGACGTCGCGCGCCTGCGAGTACGTGTAGAACAGAGAGCCTTCGTAACGGTCGCGGAAGGCGCGCTGAACGCCGCCAGTAATGTTGTACGAGTAGTCCTTGCTGCTGTTCGTCAGGTCGTAGATGGCGTTCCGGCCTGGGTTCACCAGCGCGGCGGTTCCCCCCGTGGCCGTCACCGTCCCGTAGAGCACGCGCCCGTTACGGTCCAGACCCGCGGCGCCTGCGACGGGGCCGGCCAGCGCGATGTTCTCATAGAACGGCGCATACATCGCCTTGGAGTACAAGCCCTCGACCGTCGCGATGTACCCGTCGAAGATCTCGCGGTCGAAACCGAGCGAGGCCTTGATGTCCTGCGGGAAGCGGAAGTCGTCGCGAATCAGGTTGATCGCGCTGCCGAGCGCGGCGCCCGAGCCGCCGCCAACCGTGCGCACACCCGCCGTCATCCGATCACAGACCTGCGGCGGGTTGCTCGCCGCGGTCGCCGAGAAAAGCGGCGGCGCGAGGGGCGTGGTTGCACCGGTGTTGTTGCAGTTCAGGCCGGCATAGCCGTACACGCCGGTATTGCCGAACGCATTCGACAGCCAGACATAAGCCGGCGGGCCGTTGAAGATGCCGATGCCGCCACGGAACTGGTTCCGCCGGTCGCCCGTCACGTCCCAGTTGAAGCCGACGCGCGGCGACCACTGGATCTGGCCGGTCGGGACTTCATCCGTGCGACGCCCCGTAACGGCGGAGGTAGGCGTCGCGAACTGCGTCTCGAACGCCAGGTTGCGCTTCGGCTTGTCCATCGACGGAATGTCCGCGCGAACCCCCGCCGTAATCGACAGGTTCGGCGTGGTCTGCCACTGGTCCTGGATGTAGGCGCCGTAGGTTGCGGCGGCGAACTCTGCACGGCCGCTCCCACCGACGGGAATCGAGACCTGGTACTGGGTCGGAGTGCCCGCGTTGAACGCGGCCTGCGACGCAAAGGTGTACGTGCCGTAGCGGTTCTGCGCGAAGAGATTGTCCGGGCGATAGAACTGGTTGCGCGTTCCGATGGTCAGGAGATGCGCGCCCAGTGGGAAGCTGAAGTTGTCGGTGATCTCGACGATCTTCTGCGACAGCTCGTTACCCTGCGACGAGGCCTCGGTGCCGGCGCGCAGCAGCGCGTTGCCGGTGCCATCCGCCTGCGGAACAGTGATCGTGATCTGCGGAGCGATCACCGGCGTGGAGCGGGCGTCTTCGATGGTCTGGTAGCTCAGCAGCAGCTCATTGCTCGCGCCGTTGGTCCAGTTGGTGTAGAGCTGGGCGACGGTGCTGTTGGTCTTGTTGGTGATCGCATACACGTTCGACGAAAGCGGGAACGTCGGCGTGGCCGCCGTCGCCACATCCCGGAAGAAGACGTCGTTCTCCGCCGAGACGTAGTTGTGCCGCAACACGAGGCGGCTGCTGTACGGAAGGTTGAAGTCGAGGCGGGCGAAGAGATTCGTGTTCGGATTCTTCCGCTCGATCGCCGCGCCCGTCCCGCCCGCGATTCCGTAGTTTTCGAGCGACGTGTTGAACGTGTTGATCTGGGCCTGCGTCACCGGAGAATCGGCGGACGAGATCGAAGGACCAGTGGACGGCTGCTGCTGCCGCTGCACTTCGCCGGCGAAGAAGAAGAAGACCTTGTCCTTCACGATCGGGCCCCCGAGCGATCCGCCGAACTGCGTCTGGCGGAAGTCGTTCAGGTAATCCTGCGACCGCGTCAGCTTCTGGTCGCGGAAGAAGCCGAAGAGGCTTCCGTCGAACTCGTTGGTGCCGCTCTTCGTCACCGCATTGATGAGCAGGCCGGTGAAATTCCCCTGGCGCACGTCGAACGGTGACAGCAGGACCTGATACTCCTTGACCGCTTCGATCGTGATCGATTTCGCATTGGCGAGCCCACCCGGGGTGGGCGTGCTGGAGAGCCCGAAGAGATCGGAGTTGCTCGCCCCGTCGATCTGGATGTTGTTGAAGCGGTTGTTGACGCCACCGCCGGACAGCCCGTTACCCGCGGTCGAGACCTGGGGCGCGAGCCGCGCGAAGTCCGTGAAGTCGCGGTTGAGCGACGGGAGCCGCGCGATGGCCGAGTCGCTGATGTGCGTCCCGACGCCGGTGTGCGACGCGGAGATGACGGCGTTCTCGGCGGTAGCCGTGACCGTCACCGCAGCGAGCTGTTCCGCCTGCGGGGCGAGCACGAAGTCAGAGCGGAGCGTCTGGCCCAGGGCGATGCGGAGGCCGTCGCGCGTCTGCGGGTTGTAGCCGATCCGCCGCGCAGTGAGCGTGTAGGGGCCACCGACCTCGAGACCGGTGATGAAATACCGACCGCCTTCCCGGCTGATCGAGTTGGTGGTGGCGCCGGTCGAACGGTTCGTGGCGGTCACCTGGACGCCTTCGACGCCCGCGCCCTCGGCGTTCGTCACGGTGCCGGACATGGCGCCGGTCGTCGTACCCTGCGCGCCGAGCCCGGCGGCCGACAGGGCGGAGAGGGCGAGAGCAGCGAAGGCGCCTCGCAGCAAACGGGGAAAACTCATACGCGAGATCCTGATGATGAGGGTGACGCTGGTGGCGAAACGACCTGCGCCCACGGGGGAAGCAGCGGACGGTGGCGAAGCAGTGCGCCGAAATCTACGGAGGCTCCGACCGGATGATCGGAGTCCACGGTAACGGGCGCGTCACTGAGCACCCGAAGGCACCGCAGGACCGGCGAGCCCGACAGACCCCACCAGCTCGCCGGCGGGCAATCTACAACCTTCCGGCGGAGTGGGCGAGGACAAAATTCAGGGAGGGGGCCGC
>JANPKQ010000053.1:0-2344 GCA_031426115.1 Gemmatimonadaceae bacterium
CGTCGCGCCCGACACGAACATCGTCATGATCGACCTGCGGTCGGGCATCTCGGCGTTCGATGTCGTGGCGTCCGCGAAAGAGCGAGATGTGCTGCTGACACCGTGGAGCGCGACGCGAATCCGGGCGGTGACGCATCTCGATGTAGGGGATGCCGAGGTGCAGCGGGCGGGGGAGGTGCTGGTGGAGCTGCTCGAAGCGGGCTGACACCTCACTCGGCTTGACTGACCGCGACTACGTACGGACCGGCATTGCTTACTGCGCACGCACTTCCTACCGGGTACCGGGTACCCACCGCCAGAGCGGGACGGGCACGGCAGGCGGAAGGGCGGGGCGTTGGGAGGAATCCGGGCAACCGGCCGAGGGCCGGCGGGTGCCCGTGCGCAGTTCCTTCCGTCCGTGGGCGACTACCTCGACTGCGCACGACTACGCACTGCCGCCCGTTACGCCTTCATGCACCCGTTCGCAGTAGCCAGTACGGAGTGCGTGCGCAGTAAGCAGTGAACTTCAGTACGTAGCTGCGGTCAGTAAGGCTGACGGCTGACGGCTTACGGCTGACGGCTGACGGCTGGCAGAAGCCGAGATGTGAGCCATTAGTTTCAGGGCAAGCCACACCTTTCCCGACCCCACGTCCACGGCTATCTTCAGGGTGCTCCAGGTCCCGGAGGGCACAAGCCCGCTAACTCCGTCAGGACCCCGAAGGTAGCAGCGGCATGTGGTGTCTTGCGTTGCTCCGTCAGGCCTGGAGTATTGCTCGGGCGATCGCCTCCCCGGAGAGGCGGCTCGTGCGAAGTTGAAGCGCCGCACGCGGGGCGCACGATCGATCCGAGAGCCTGACCGGTGCCTGCACCGGCAGGCTCTCGGCGTCAGCGGTCGTCTCGCGCTCCCGTTCCCGACCGCACCCCGTCCCTCTCTCCCCGCCGATGCTGGCTCTCGCCCGGAAGTATCGTCCGAAGCGGTTCGATGAGGTCGCCGTGCAGTCGCACGTCGCGCGGACGCTGCAGGGCGCCATCGCCCGGGGACGGGTCGCGCATGGCTACCTCCTCTGCGGGCCGCGCGGCGTCGGCAAGACGACCCTCGCGCGAGTGCTCGCGATGGCGCTGAACTGTGAGCGTCGCACCTCCGACGACGACGGTGAGCCATGCGGCCAGTGCGGCTCCTGCACCCGCATCTGGAGCGGGTCGGCGAGTCTCGACGTCGTGGAGATCGATGCAGCGTCGAATCGCGGCGTGGACGATGCGCGCGATCTCCGCGAGCGCGCCATGTACGCGCCCTCGGGCGACGATCGCTACAAGGTCTACATCGTGGACGAGGCGCACATGCTGACGCGCGAGGCGTGGAACACGCTTCTCAAGGTGCTCGAGGAGCCGCCGCCGCGAGTCGTCTTCGTCTTCGCGACGACGGAGCCGCAGAAGATCGCCCAAGCGGCGGCGCCGGTGCTCAGCCGGCTCCAGCGCTTCGACCTCAAGCGTATCGGCGCATCGGAGATCCGTGCGCGGCTCGCCGTGGTGCTTGGACACGAGGGGATCGAGGCGAGCGAGGACGCGCTCGCGATGCTCGGACGGGCCGCCGATGGCTCCATGCGCGATGCGCTCAGCCTCACCGATCAGGCGCTGTCGCTGGCCTCGGGAGGTCTCACGAGCGAGACCGTGCGCGAAGCGCTCGGCCTCGTGCCGGAGGAGGAGTATCTCGCGCTCGTGGCGATGATCGCCGAGCGGCGCGCGGCGGATGTGTTCCCGATGGTGGCGAGGCTCGCGGAGAACGGGGTCGATTTCGGCGTGCTCCTCGCCGGCCTCGCCGATACGCTACGCGCGCAGCTCTCTGTCTCCCTCGGTGGGACGGCCACGGAGATGTCGGACCCGGCCAGTGCGCAGCTTCTGGCACTCAAGGACCGGCTCGCGGCCGGCGACGTGTTGCGAATGTTGACCGCCATTGCCGAGCTGGAGCCGCGCTTCAAGCGGAGCACCCAGCAGCGCCTGCTTCTCGAGACCCTGCTCGTTCGGTTTGCGCTGCTCGATAGGGCCGTGGCTCTCGAGGATGTGCTGCGCGGGCTGGCTGCTGGGGGTGGAGGCGGCGGACCAGCGGGACCGGCGGGCGGAGGCCAGGGCTGAGGGGGTGGGGGCTCGGCGCGACCTGTGGCGGGCTCCCCGCGCGGCGAGGGTAGCCCGAGCACGCGTGCGCCGTCGGTCCGCGCCGATGGCATCGCCCGCGCCGACAGCGGCCCGCCGCCGGAAGCGCGCGGGTCAACGGCGGCGGTTGCCGTGCAGACGGCACCGCCTCCTCCTCCGGCACCGTCACTCTCGCCCCAGCCTCCGCCCCGCCCGCAGCCAGTTGTCGGGGCGCAGG
>JANPKQ010000054.1:0-2922 GCA_031426115.1 Gemmatimonadaceae bacterium
TTGCCGCGCACCTTGCCTTCCGCTTCCTTCGCTGCGCCTTCGGTGCGGTTCTCCGCGCCACGCGCGTTGAGGTCCTTGTCAGCCATGTCGATGCTCCTGCAAAGGGTCAAACTTGCCGGCCATCCGCGAGTCGGGTGGCGGGGGTGAGTAAGGCAAAGCGTGTGCCGACCTCGACCATGTGTTTCCAGGCAAGACACGCTTGACAAAGCGCAGACGACTATGGGTCTGGCTGTCGTGGCGGACGCCCGTTATGCCCTGCGCGGCTCCGACGGTCGATCCATGATGCCTCGGATCGTCTCGTACCACTCCGTTCCCGGCGTCAGGCGCGCGAGATAGGCAGACAGTCGCGAGCGCGCCGGCTCTCCCCGGAACTTCACCGCTGTCCTCACACGTTCGGCCACCCGTTGCTCTCCGCAGTAGGGCGCGAGAGGAGCGCGTTGCGGCGTGTCGAGGATCGACTGCGTCGCCACATCGATGAGCGCGTCCTCGATCGGGAGAAGCCACGTGCGCACCGCAAGATGCTGCGCGCGGAACCAGCCGGTGATCGACTCCCGGTGAACCGGCTCGCTCCGGATGCGCTGCACCAGCGTCTCGCGCAGGTCGGTCCAGTTGCGCTCGAGAAACCACCGGGGCACCGGACCCGCGTCGGCGCCGCGAGCGAGAATCTCCCGGACGACCGCCTGCATCAGCGGCCGAAGCCGGCGTGCACGCTCGGCGAGGAGACGCTCCGCCAACGCTTGCCGGCGCGGGACAGCCCGAACATCGGGGTCATGCTGGAGCGCCGCCGTCTCCCGGCCGCTCCCCCAATCGGCGCGCATGATCTCCGCGCGGGCGAGTCGGGCAACGGGGCCAGGAAGCGTTTCGCTCGCGTTGAGGAGCACCCCCACGAGCGCATCGCGCGCAGGGGACGTCTCATCGTGGCGCGAGGCGTAGATGACCAGGGCCCGCACATCGTCGTCCGAGGGGCTCCCTTCCAGATGCTCCAGGGCAGCGATGCCGAGCTCCGTGGCGGTCTCCCGTCCCACCAGGAGTGGAGTGGATTCCGGATCTGACAGGACGGTGGTGAGGCGGGACATCAAGATGGCGTCGGAGTGTACGATCACTCGCAATCGGGCCGCGCTCCGGGCGGGAGGAGCCGGTGGTCGGTGGAGGGCGCAATGTGCCAGCGAAAGGAGCTTACACGCCGACTCGGGCTCGCGCTGTGACGCACGACCCGAAGGAGGCGGTTCGGCAGGCGCCGACGCTGATCTCTGCGCCGGCGCGCCACCAGTCGCCGGGGGGGCCGGCGACCGTGCTCACGCGCTCCACTTGCTCCCCACGCGCACGGCTCCGCATCCTTCCGCATGGACCAACTCATCCAGCTCGAGGTACCGCGCCGACCAGCGAAGGTGATGGCGTCGTTCATCGTGAACGGCGAGCCGGTCTCGGTGGCGATCCCTCCCAACGCGACGCTGCTCGAGATTCTCCGCGAGGACCTTGGCCTCACCGGCACGAAGCACGGTTGCGAGCTCGGTGAATGTGGCACGTGCACGATCCTCGTCGGCGGTGTGCCGGTGCTGTCCTGCCTCGCGCTCGGGCTGTCGCACCGCGACGAGCGCATCGACACCGTCGAGGGCATGGCGCGCAACGGAGCGCTGCACCCCCTTCAGGACGCGTTCGCCGAGCTCGGCGCCGCGCAGTGCGGTTACTGTACCCCCGGGTTCCTTATCGCAGCAGACGCGCTGCTCGCCGCGACACCGCGGCCATCACGGGACGAGATCAAGGAAGCGCTGAGCGGCAACCTGTGCCGTTGCACGGGCTACCTGAAGATCTTCGAGGCCGTCGAGCTCGCGGCGACACGGATGTCGGCAGCGTCGGCGGTGGCATCGTGAGCGGGAAGAAATACGACGTCATCGGCACGCCGCGCCGAAAGGTCGATGCGACGGCCAAGGTCACCGGCGCGCTGCGCTTCGCCGACGACCTGACGCTGCCGCGGATGCTCCACTGCAAGCTCCTCCGCGCAACCGTCCCGCACGCGCGAATCGTCCGCATCGACACGACCCGCGCCGAAGCCGCCGAAGGTGTCATCGCCGTGCTCACCGGCAAGGAGCTGCCGATCCCCTTCGGCATCCTCCCCGTCTCCGAGGACGAGCATGCACTCTGCCCCGAGGTCGTCCGCTTCGTCGGCGATCCGGTAGCGGCAGTCGCGGCGACGAGCGAGGAAGCCGCGGCCGAGGCCTGCCACCTCATCGAAGTCGAGTACGAGAAGCTCGAGTCGGTGGGCTCGATCGAGGAAGGCCTCGTCGCCGACCGGCCCGCGCTGCACGACTACGGCGACGACCACAACGTGCACAAGCGCGTCTCCATGGAGTTCGGGGACGTCGATGCAGGGCTGGCTGCCGCGGAGCACGTGCGCGAGGACTTCTTCTTCTATGAAGGGAACACCCACCTGCCGATGGAGCAGCATGCGTCGCTCGCCGAGTGGTCGCCGGAAGGCAAGCTGACGCTCTGGTCGAGCACGCAGACGCCGCACTATCTCCACAAGGCGGTCTCGAAGGTCCTGAGCATGCCGCCCGCCCACGTGCGCATCATCGCGACGCCGAACGGCGGCGGCTTCGGTGGGAAGTCGGATCCCTTCAATCACGAGATCGTCGTCGCAGCGCTGTCGCGGAAGACCGGCCGCCCCGTGAAGATCGCGCTCACCCGCGAGGAAGTCTTCTACTGCCATCGCGGCCGCCACCCGACCCTGATGCGCATCAAGACGGGCGTGAAGAAGGACGGATCGATCGTCGCGATGGACTTCACGTCGTTCCTCGACGGCGGTGCCTACGGCTCCTATGGCGTTGCCAGTACCTACTACACCGGCGCCCTGCAGACCGTCACCTACGAAGTCCCGGCGTATCGCTTCAAGGGCGCGCGCGTATTCACGAACAAGCCGCCGTG
>JANPKQ010000055.1:0-6839 GCA_031426115.1 Gemmatimonadaceae bacterium
AGCTCGACGATCAAGGGGAAGCGGGTGCAGATCCGCCGCGACCGGAGTAACGGATAAGCGACGCTGGATGCGAATCCTTGCGGCAGGACGCCGGCTCGCAGCCGGCGGCCGGCCGCTGTGGGCGCCGCTGCCCGGGCTACAACAGCCGTGACAGGAGCGTCGCCGACCGCTCGTAGAGCTTGTGATGCACCGGTCGGCGGTTCCAGTCCGGCAGGAGGATCTCCCGCGATCGTGTGAGGTCGTCGGCGAAGGCGCGCTCGAGCGTCAGGGCGACCGGCGCGTCGTGGACCATCAGGACGGACTCGTCGTTCAGGGCGAAGGACCTGTTGTCGAAGTTCATCGTTCCGAGGATCGCCCACTCGCCATCGGCCACCATCGTCTTGGCATGCATCATCGATGGCTGGTACTCGAACATGCGCACGCCACCGGCGAGCAGCTCCTCATACCGCGCGTGGCTGGCGTGCCAGGTCACTTTCGTATCGGTCTTCGGTCCGGCGGTGAGGATGCGCACATCCACGCCCCGGCGCGCAGACTCGGTGAGCAGGCGGCGAAAGTCATCGTCGGGGACGAAGTAGGCATTGCTGATGTAGAGTGTGCGGCGCGCCCCGGTGATCGTCAGCGCCAGGAGGCGCTCGCTGACCGTGCTGCCGACGGTCGGCGCGCAGTGCACCGAGGCGGCGAAGGCACCCTCGTCCCCCGGCGGGTCCCCTTCGGGGAAGAGCACGTCGCCGGTGAGGAGATCGCGCGCGGCTTCCGCCCATCCGGCGACGAAGATCGCCTGGTGCTGGGCGACGGCGGGCCCGGTGAAGCGGACATTGGTTTCGCGCCATGCGTCGTTCGTCTGGCCATCGCCGAACCACTTGTCGTCGATCCCGAAGCCGCCAGTGTAGGCAATGCGCCCGTCCACGACCACGACGCGGATATGGGAGCGATGCTGCGCCTTGTGCAGCTCGTACCAGTGTGTGGGCCTGAAGTCGCAGACCTCGACACCGGCGTCGAGCAGCGACTGGGTGTACTCCTTCGTCAGCTCGCTCGAGCCGAAGGCGTCCCGCAGGAACAGCACCTTCACGCCTGCGCGGGCGCGGTCGAGCAGGATCTCCCGCAGCTCCTCCGCCATTCGACCGGGCCGGCAATAGTACAGGTGGAGCGTGATGGATTCGCGCGCCGAACGGAGATCGCGCCACAGCCGCTCGTACGTCCCATCCCCGTTGAGGAGCACCTCGACCCGATTCCCACGATGCATCTCCGCGCCGGCGGCGCGCTGGATCAGGGCGAGAAAGGCTTTCGTCGTCACCGCGGGAGGCTCACCGTCGTCCAGCGGACGGACGCGCCTGATGGGCGTGCCTCGGGTAAGGTTGCCGAACCCGGCGATCACACAGATGACGAGAAAGACCGCAAGGATGACGAGACCGACTATTCCGAGAACGTGCATTTGCTCCGTCAGTGTGAATGTTGCCCTGCCCTTCACCGACCACGCCGCCCGACCGAGGAATTCTCTGGCCCGGATGCGGACCGTCGGGCGGCTGGCAGGGGTATACGAAGGGATGTCTTCCTCCCGACCAGGACGCACAACGTGATGTTTCGCCGTCGCACCGTGCGCGCGCTCGCTCTTCTCGCTGTCGTCCCTTCGACGGCGCTCGCCCAGGTACGCAGCGACACCACGTCGCCGCCACTCTCGCGTGCCAACGATAGCACACGTGTCAGCCTGATGCCGGCCCTGCCGAGGCAGGGAAGCATCATCCGGATTCAGCTTCATGTGTCTCCGTGGTCGGCCGCTCGCCACGACACCGTCGCACTCGCGCGCCCGCGCTCGGACACTCTTCCCGGCGGCGCCGCGTGGACGATCCCGCGTCGGGACAGTCTCACGCCGGACTCGCTGGCGAGGCTCCGTGCCGATTCGATCCCGGTAAGCCGCACCGACAGCTCCGCGCTTCCGCCGGTCGTATCGGACTCCCTGCGCGGACGGGTCACGGCGATTCGGGGCACGCTCTTCGGTGAGCCGCTTCATTTCGCCGCCGCGGATTCCGGCAGCTACATCGCGATCGGGGGCATCCCGGTCGATGCGCCGAGATCAGCACGCGTCGCGCTCGTGGTGGAGCGGTTCGGCGTGCCGCCTGACACCATGCAGCTCCGGCTCGACATCGCGCGCACGCCCTACAAGATGGAAAAGATGGAGAAGCTGACGGTTGCGCCCAGATTCGGGCAGGCGCCCGACTCCGCGCTTACGGCGCGAATCGCCCGCGAGCAGGCGCTCGCTGCGGCCGTGTCCCGCGGATCGCACGATGCGCCAGCCCTCTGGACGGAAACCTTCACCCGTCCTCGTCCATCGCGCGTGACGAGCGGCTTTGGCGACGGTCGCGAGTTCAACGGCAAGGTGCAAAGCCGACACATGGGGCTCGATCTGGCCGGAGTCGTCGGGGCGCCTGTCCTCGCCGCAGGGCGCGGCGTCGTCGCGCTGGTCGGCGAGTTCTACTACGCAGGGAACGCCGTGTACATCGATCACGGCGCGGGCCTCGTGACGGCGTACTTCCATCTCAGCGCCGTGAACGTGGCGAAAGGCGACACGGTCTCCGCGGGCGACACCATTGGCAAGGTCGGCGCAACAGGCCGTGTCACCGGTCCGCACCTGCACTGGGTTGCGCGCTATGGCGCGGTGACGATCGATCCTTCGACGCTGCTCGACCTCGCGCCGGCGCGGCGGGAGCCGTAAGGCGCCTCAGCGCTTCGCGAGCAGTGCATCCTGGTGCGACAGCCACCGCCGGGCCGCATCCACCTCGTCCGGCGTCAGGTTGTGCCCCTGCGGAGTCCAGGCGAGCGTGACATCGGCTCCGGCATCCCGCAGCATCGACGCGAGCTTTTCCGTATTGGCCGGCGGGATCATCGTGTCGAACTGTCCAGCGGAGAGATAGACCGTCACGGCGGACAGCTTCGGCATCATGGGCGGAGTCAGCGGGACCATCGCCCGGAAGAGCACAGCCCCGCGGAGTACCGTCGGATGCAGCAGCAGAAGGCTCGCGGCGATGTTGGCTCCATTCGAAAATCCGACGGCGATGATGTGCGCGACATCGAGCTCGTAGGTCGTCGCGGCATCCTTCACGAATGTCGCGAGCTCGGCGGTGCGTGCAACGAGGTCCGCTTCGTCGAAGACACCGGCGGCAAGCCGGCGAAAGAAGCGCGGCGCGCCGTTCTCGAGCACCCTGCCGCGCGGACTGAGGAGGCCTGCTTCCGGTAGGAGCAGCTTGCCCAGCCCGATGAGGTCATCCTCATCGCCCCCGGTCCCATGCAACAGGAGAAGCGTGGGCCCCGACGGGTTGGCGCCGGGGACGAACCGATGGATCAATCCGAGTGCAGTCTCGGGCATCAGGATACCTCGGCGAGCTGCGCCGCGCGGAAGGGGGAGCACGCCGCTGCCGAAGGGCGCGGCGACGGTCTGAGCGTCAGTCGAACAGCGAGGAATGCCCCAGCAGCTTGCGGATGAAGCCGAGCTGCCCGACGTGGTATCCCTCGTGAAACGCGAGGAGGGCGACCGCGCCGCGCAACGATCCGTCGGGGCTCGCAATGCGCGGCGGCGCGTTCGCGGCGAGGGCATCTGGACCGAGCGCCTCGAGCCGCTGCATCAGCTCGGCGGTCAGCTCCTTCCACATCGCAGCGATGGCAGCGGCATCGGGGTATGCATTCGCATCCACGATGGTGGAGCCCGTCCGGAACAGCTCAGGCCATGGCAACTGGCGGGAGCCGCCGAGGATGTTGATCAGTCGCGCCCGGGACTGGACGAGGTGGCCCGCGACCCACATCGCGGGGTTGGAGCGCGGGCTGGGTCGCGTCAGCAATGCCTCGCGATCGAGCCCTTCGAGCGCGCGCAGGTACGCATTGGTGACGACGTTGAATTGATCCGCCAGCGCCTGGACCGCAGCTTCCATCATGAGCTCCGCGAGGCACGAGCCTCAGTTGGCCGGCACGAGCACCGGCGTCTCCCACCCATAAAGCGCGCGGTACAGGTCCCGGTTCCGCAGGACGATGCGCACGTAGTCGCGAGTCTCGACGTACGGAATGCGCTCGGTGAACATCTCCGGATCCTCCACGCCGCCCTTCGTTCGCCACCGCTCGACGCGCGACATGCCGGCGTTGTACGCCGCGAGAATGTGGGGGATCTCATCGTACTGCCGGAAGAGGTCCGCGAGATGCCGAGTCCCGAGCTTCGCGTTGACATCCGCCTGGTAGAGGAGCACAGGATCCCAGAGCGGGAACTTCAGCGAGCGCGCAAGGTTGCGGCCGACATCGGGCATGACCTGCATCAGGCCGCGTGCGCCCGCACCGGACGTCGCGCGCGGGACGAAGCGCGACTCCTGACGAATCAGCGCCGCGACGAGCGACGGATCGAGGTTCGTCGCGCGCGACTCCTCGATGATGACTTCGCGCAGCACGACAGGGTAGAGCAGCCGATAGACACGCGCGTCACGCGGCGCACCCTTGCCGATGGCCTGCTGCGCGAGTGAGATGGACCGCGGCGTGTCGCCCCGATCGCGGAAGCCGGCGGCCGTGGCGAGGAGTCGCTCGACGGACTCGCCCGCCTCGCCCACCATGCGATCGGCTTCGAGGCCCGCCTCCACGTCCATGCCCAGCTGCGTCAGCAGGTCAATGCGCGCGAAGGCCGCTTCGACGGGCTCCAGCCGCGCGAATGAATCGACTGCTGCGGGCGGCGCCCACGGCTCCTCCCCGAGTCGCCGGGCGGCCGCCGCGCCGTAATACGAGACGGGATCACGCGTCGCGGTCTCGCGCCACCGCAGGCGCGCCCGCGCGCTGTCGCCGGCCGCTGCCCAGGCTCGCCCGCTCCAGTAGCGCGCGGCCGAGGCTTCGCCGCTGCTCGCCCATCTCGCGACGAGCGAGTCGAGCTCCGCGGCGGCGGTTTTCGGCTGGCCGCTGGTGTACGCGATCAATGCTGCCCGCAGCGCCGCCAGCGGCGCACGCGAGTGCCGCGGAAAACGCCTCGCGAGATCGCGGAACGACTCGCGCGCCGCCCCATCGCGCTTCTCATCGGTCGCAAGGTCGGCGAGCAGGTACAGCGCGAGCGCGGCGCTCTCGTCCTTCGGGTGATCGCGCAGAACACCACGAAGCAGCACCCGCGCCGCCCCTCCGTCTCCGGCGTACAGCACCGACCGCGCTCGCTGATACGCAGCACTCGGCGCGAGGGATTCCGGCGGCTTCACCCAGGCGAACGACGCCGCGGCATCGGTATGGCGCCCGAGGCGGAAGAGCACCTCGCCGTAGTCGAAGCGGTCGCGGGGAGCGCCGAGGCCCGCGGCGAACGCTCGCGAATAGGCCGCCTGCGCCCGCGTCATGGACGACGCGGGGAGCGCGCGCGCGATCGCCAGCTCCTCAGCCGCGGTCAGTGGACGGAACGACGAGTCGAGGATCTCGGTGGCAGTGCGAGCGCCAGTCGCCCCGCCAGTGCGCACCTGCGTAATGAGCTCCGCGCGGATGTTCGCCCGCGCCGCACTGTCGGTCTCGATCGCCGCACGCAGGCGCAGGGCAGAGAGTGCGGACCCATTTGCCGCGAAGGCGCGAATGGCGCCCGGAATGTCACCGGTGCGCTCGCGCGCGAGCGCCTCGGTGCTCGCGATGCGCGCCTTGGCGACGTCGGAAGTGAGCGACTGATAGATGCCCGCGCGCTCCGCGCTGTCGGTGGCAACGCCCGCGGCGCGCAGCTGGAGCCAATCCCCGGCCGACGGCAGCAGACGCGCAGCGCGCTCAGAGCTCGCGCGCGCGCTGTCGCGCGCATCGATGCGGTCGAGCGCCCGCGCGAGGAGGACGAGGCGGGTGCCGCGGGCGCGATCATCTCCGGCCACTCCAGCGGCAGTTCCTGCGTGAGTCACTGCCGCGGAGTCGTCGCCCAGCCCGAGCGCCGCACGCGCGAGGAGCTCCCTGCCGCGCCCATTCTCCATCGTGTCGATCCATGCGGCACCGCCGATGAGCTCGCGCACCTGCCGCCACCCGCGCCATTCCGCTGCCGCGGTCGCCGCCAGCAGCTCGGCATGCGGAGTCCGGCGCGCCGAATCGGCAAGCACGGGGACGAGCAGCTCCGTCGCGTGCCACGGCCGTCCCTGAGCGAGCGCACGCTCGGCCTGGATGATGGCGGAGTCTCCCGCAACGGTGCCGCGCGCGGTGTTCCCGGGCTCCGCGTGTGTTGGCCGCGGACGCGAACCTTCGGCGTCGCCGCACGACGTGAGCGAGAGCACGAGCAGTAACGATCGAAACGATCCAGCCATCATACTCCTTCGCGGGTCACCATCCCGACACCCACGCTGGAGGGGCAGTGTTCCCCTGGCACGCCGCAGATGACATCGTCGAAAGATAAGCGAGGCACATGCCGTTGCGGCTCGCGTGCAGCGGAAACGGGGAGAGTCGCTGATGACGGGGGAGTGCTTTCCCTTTCGAAGCGCTGCCGCGCCGGTCACGGTGAACGGGAACGGCACACTGCGGCCGCGGATTTCGCGGAAACGCGCGGATAGGTCAAGGGCAACTGCACGGGCATTGGATGGCCGCGGAGGAACGCGGACTCACGCGGACAACGGCGACGCCATACCGATCACCGGAATCGCCGTCGCCCTTCCTTCATGCTCTTCATGTCCTTCATGCCCTTTCCCCCCAAGGCCCCTGGAAAGCCGACCCTCCACCTGGATCCTGAAGAGCGCGACCCCTCACCGCCCGGCCACCGCCGCCATTGCACGCAGGTCCGGCCAGACTCGCGCCGAGAGAAACGCGATCCCGCCCGCGGTGATCTCGACCTCGCCGAGCTCGATGACGCGCGTGCTATCGCCTGCCGCGCCAATGCGCATGGA
>JANPKQ010000056.1:0-21917 GCA_031426115.1 Gemmatimonadaceae bacterium
GGCCGGGCTCGCGGACGTGCCAGACACTTGCGGCGAGGCCGCCCGCAATGATTACGGTGTGGACAGCGGCTTGATATCCGCCGCGCGAATGTCGATTACGATGAGACCTTCGGTGGTAAGACCGAACAGCTTCAGGACCACGGCCGGATCATCAGTCGCGAAGCGATTGGTGACGCGGATCGGACCATAGAGGTTCGCCCGCACCGGCAGCTTGCCGCGTGAAGTGTAGTGGAACGAGTCGAGGATGTCGATTGTGCCGTCCGCCGACGCAACGAACACAACACGCGTCGGATCGTCGAGCGCCGGCGTGTCGCCCGTGTTCTGCGGGTGATAGGCAACGCCCGCACCCGTGTCAAAGGTGTTGAACTTACCCTGGAGACGGAGGTGGAACGGGTTCTCGATATCCGCGAAGTACGATTCCTTGCCGTGTGCCGCGATCGAGGAGCTGTTGCTGTTGATCGCGAGCCCGAAGACGGCCTCGGACGCGTTGTTGGTAAGGTCGCGCACCGTGGTCCGCGGCGAGAAGAAATCGCCCGGGTCGCTGGCCATCATGATGCGGCCGGCAGCGCCGCCGGTGTTGCCCTCGCCGAATGCGATCCACCGGCGATCTCCGCCGGCAGCGACGAACGTCGTGTCGGTGAGGCCGATCGACGTGACGTCCATCTGACCGACACCGACGACATCCGAGCCGTAGGCCTGGGCCGCAGCGAGCGCGGTGCTGATGAGGTCACTCTGGAAGCAGAGCGACGGGGACAGTGAGCCGTACGGGTGATCGCAGATCACGATCGAATCGGATTGCGTCTCGAGCGGCGACACCAGCGCGAACACGGAGTCCGCATTGATCACCGCGACGTTCTCCGCACCGCCGCGCGTCGCATACTGCCAGATCATGCGCACGTCGGGGTTCGGGAAGTTCGGATCATAGTGACGGATCGTGCCGTCAGGTGCGGTCTCCGTCGGCTTCGTCGAGTAGTAGATCTCGTTCGTCACCGACTGCGCCACGTACTGCGGGCGGTCGGAGTAGTCGTACACGAGGATCTTGTAGCGGGCGATACCGTTGCTCAGCGTCACCGTCACATCGGCGATCGACGAGTTCGGCGTCTTGATTCGGCGCGACACCACTTCATTGACCTGGGTCAGGTCGGGGGTGCCGATGAACACCCGGCTGATGTTCGTACCGCCGGAGTTCGCGACGAGCAGCGTGTCGCGGCTGTTGTCGATGACGAGGCCCCAGGGGTCCGAGCCCACCGCGACGGTCTTGCTCGCGAAGGTGTTCGAAACACCCTGGAAGATCTCGAGTCGGTCGAAGGTCAGGTTCGAGAGGTAGATCGCCGAGCGCATGGTATCGACCGCGATATCCGCAGCGAGGCCACCCTTCGGCAACGAGAATGTGCGACCGTACACGACGAGCGAGGTGTCCGGCCTGGCAAGCGCCGGGTTCGTCTGCGGCGTCGAGGTGTTGGACGGCACCGAGTATCCGATGTTGTTCGACGCATCGCGGGCGAACGACGTGATCACGATCTTCTGGCCGACGAAGGCCACCGGCACCGCGATCGCAAGGCGGACCTCGGCGTCGGTGAATGCAGTGCCGACCGAGATGCTGTCGCGCCTGATCATCGCCCCGGTGGTCTCGGAGCTCAGGACGAACCCGACCCAGGCGATGCCGCTCGGGTCGATTGCACGAATGTCGACCGAGTCATCTGCCTCGACGCGCGTACGGAGGGTCTGGTAGACGAGCGGCCCCTGGGTGTCCGCGCCCGGCGCGAGCACCGTGACGATGACGCTGGCACCGGCGCCCGGCTGGCCGACGTTGTCAGTGGAGAAAGGCGAGAGCGTGAACGAGCTGTTGGGTGGGAAACCCACCGGCACGGTGATGGTATCGATGAAGACCAGCGTATCCGGCGGCGTGGCAGGCGACGGGCCCTGTCTCGTCAACTGCCAGGTCGCGCTGTTCACGGTATAGCCGATCGAGCGAACGCCGTCCTTGTCAGCGGCACGAACCTCGACCACGAGCTGCTTGCCCGGAGCCGCGATCGAACCGTTGCCAGGGCGAACGATGCGTGTCGTCGGACCGGAGACGAGCTGCACGCGGCGGATCACCACGGAGTCGTTTCCTGCCACGTCGGTGACGCGAGCAATGAAGTAGATCGGCTCCGTCAACGAGTCCACACGGCTCCTTGGAACCAGGAGACGACGGACCGTCGTGTCGCGGAGGCCCGGACGGAAGGTCTGCGGCTGGCCGGAGATGTTCACCGGCGCGAACACGGAGTCGAAGCGGACGACGGTGTCAACGACGCCGAGGTCCGGGTCGCCGCGAGTCGCGATGCCGACGATCGAGAAGCGCGCAATGCCGACGTTATCGGTGAGGCGCGCGACCGCGATGATGTCGGTGCCGAGGGAGATACTGGAGTCTGCCGGCGGCGAGATGAGGTCGAGGCCAGGCTTGATGGCGTCCTGGACGACGATCGCGACGGTTGCGGACTGCGCGCGGTTGCCCGTGCGGTCCCGCGCGATGCCGCGGATAAGGTAGGTCCCCGGCAGGAGCGTATCCGGCACCGTCGTCGCGAACGTGCGGCTGACGGGGCTGATCGCCGGGTTGAAGTTGACGCTGTCCTCACGAAAGATCGTCTCGAAGCCCGTGCCCGTGACCTGGAGGATCTGGTAGCCGATCTTGTCCACGCCGGCGAGGTCGGAGGCGCTGACGCCCACCGAGACCGGCGCACCGGCACGATAGATCGTTCCCGCCTGAGGCGCGGTGATCGTGACCGTTGGCGCCGACGGATCGGCGACGGTGATGACGAGAGTGTCGGTGCCGAAATTCCCGGCGCCATCCTCGGCTACACCGACGATCGTGATCTGCTGGCCCGCGATCGCGTTGTTGAGCGAGACGGAGACTTCCTTCGTGAAGGTCGGCACCGCCGAGGTGAAGACGGTGTCATACGAGGCCGTGATGTTGCCGGCCGCGGCGACGCCGACGAAGATCTCGCGGAGCGACAGGTTGTCGCTCGCGGAGACCGTCACCTTGAACTGGGTGCTGACGTCGATGCTGTCGGGATTGAGGCCCGGCGTCGAGATCGTGATGAACGGATTGGAGGCATCCGAGCCTCCTTCCGTCGTCAGGCGCGTTTCGCAGCCGGCGATCGCGAGTATGGTCAGCGCGCCGAGAGCGGCGCGCGAAAAGAACTGCTTCATTGGGGGCTCCGTAGGATTAGCGAACGGTCGGGCTGCCGGGCGGGACGGCTGGCGGGGCACCACCGACCGGCGTTCCCTCGTCGACGATATGCGGCGTCACGAGGATCAGCAGGTCGCGCTTGTCTTCCTGGGTCCGGGTCTGGCCGAAGAGCCGCCCGATGAATGGAAGGTCGACGAGGATCGGAATGCCGGACTTCGACACCGACACCTGCGTGACCGTCAGGCCGCCGATGACGGCGGTCTCGCCATCCGCGACGAGGAGCTGGTTGCTCGCACGCTGCGTCTGGAAGGTGAATCCGAGGTCGGACGCGGCGGGGAGCAGGTTGGAGCGCTCCGAGTGCAGCGTCATGAGGATCATCCGGTTGTTCGTCACGTGGGGCGTGACGCGCAGGATGATACCGGTCTCCTTGAACTCGATGTCGGTGCTCGACTGGCCACCGCCGAGGACGGGGGTGATCGTCCGGATCGGCGTCTGCTCGCCGACGACGATCTCGGCTTCGCGATTGTCGAGCGTCGTGATGCTCGGCTCCGCCTGAATGTCGGCGAGCCGGATTTCCTGGAGTGCGTCGAGGAAGGCGGTGAGGTCGAACTTGCCGATCGCGGTCGAGAAGATGAGGCTGAGCGCGGGGCTCGCGACCTGCTGGCTGGCGTTCGCGATCGCCGCGAGCGCGTTGCCGCCAATGTCGATCTGGGTGACGTCCTGCTCGAAGTTCGTGCCGCCGCCGATCGCGTCGGGCACGCCGTCGCCGTTGCGGTCGATCGGCGTGAACGTTGACGGGTCGCGGCGCTGGACGAGCCGGTTGAAGAACTACGTCTGCGAGCCGAGGTCATAGGTCACGCCCATGTCCTCGATTTCTGTGCGATTCACGAAGATGATCTTCGCCTTGATCTGGACCTGCGGGGTGCGAATGTCGAGGTCGCCGATGTAGCCGACGAGGCCTTCCATGCGGGACGCGACTTCGGTGATGACGAGGGTGTTCGTCGCCGTGTCGGCGATGACGCGGCCGCGCGGCGCGCAGTTCGTGAGCTGCACCGCGGTGCCCGGGTTCTGGGCGTTGGCGGCTGCCATCGCCGGCGGGCACTCTCTCGAGAGCAGGCCTTCAATGGTGCTCTGGAGCGATGCGGAGCGCGCGTAGTTGATCGGTACAAGACGGGTGACCAGGGGCTCGGTCGCCTGCTTCGCGAGGATGTTGACGTAGCTGTCGACCTTGATGATCCCGGTGCCCGGCTCTTCCGTCGCGGCAAGGCCCTGGGTCTCGAGGATCGTGCGGAGGGCGACATCCCACGGCTGGTTGTTGATCTCGGCCGTGACTTCGCCCTTCACGCTGCCATTGACGACGATCGTGCGGCCTGAGAACGCCGCGATCCCCGCGATGACATCGCGAATGTCGGCGTTGAAGAAGGTCACGCTCATCCGCGGCTGCTGCGACTGCTGCGCCATGTTCGCGCGGGTGACCCCGCGGAGCTGGGCCGCAACGGGCACGACCTGCGGGACGAACGCGGGCGCCGCCTGAGCGGCGAGCGGTGCGGAGGTCATCGGCGCCGTGCCCCACGCCGCGAAGCGCGGGCCGGGAGCGACGATCGACACGCGGACGCCGTTTTCTTCGCGGATCAGCGTGTACTCGCGCGCTGCATCGAGCTCCAGCACGACGCGAACGACGTTGTCCTTGAACTGGCCAACGCGGACGTCGGTGATCCCGCCGCGCGACACACGGTCATAGAGCTTCTGGCCGCCGCGGTGGACCGCGCCGGTGAAGTCGAGAACGATGCGGTGCTTCGGGGCGCCGAGGACGAAGTCCTGAACGTCGACGCTTCCGGCGACGGCAATCAGTACGTCGGCACGGCCCGTCGCCGGTACGATCGCCACCGAGGTGACTGCGCCCGTCTTCGGGGTCTCGTTGGCCATGACGGGCGCCGCGCTGGCGAGCAGCGTTGCGACGGTCATCAGGGCCAGGGTCCTCATGCGCCTCATTGCTTCCTCACTTTGGTGGTGTCGCCAATGACCAGTGTTTCCTGGCGGCTGAATCCGAATTCATCGATCGTGAACATCACCCGCTTGGGCTCGATCGCCGCGACGCGCATGCGGCCGATGAGCTGTCCCTGCCTGACGCGATACTGTTCCTTCGTCGTGGCGTCGCGCATGATGGCGACGGAGTTGCGGCCCTGCGGGTCGTAGTTGATGACGACGAGGAGCAGGTCTGAGAAGAGCGGCCGGAGATCCGACGTCGCGAGCAGCGAGGCGAAGGGATCCCGCCGCCCCGCTGCGTCGTACTGGAAGACTTCCCGGTTGATCGCGATCTCGGCTCGGACCGTCGGAGCCGAGCTCACGGAGGTCGGTGCCGGCGCGTCGGCGCCAGCGGCCCCTGCCGTAGCAGACGGCTTGGCGCCGCCAGGAGTCACGGGCGACGTCTTCGTATCAGGCTTCGCTGGCGTGCTTCCCACCGGGGCCTTTCCACCGGCTGGCGCTCCCTTTCCAGGAGCAACCTGCGGAGGCGGGACCGGCGCAGCGCTCTTGTCGCTGCCGGGCGCTGACGTGCTCGTCACCGACTTGCCCGCGGCGCGCTTGCCCGTGTCCGTGGAGACGGCGCCTGCCGCCGTCGACTTGCCGGCGGGGGACGAGGCCTCCCCGGTCACCGGGGCGGGCTGGGTCGCGGACGACCGAACAGCCGCCGGCTTCTGGACGGTCGGGGACGCAGCGTTCTCGACGGACACCGAGTCGCGGCGCGGAGCCGCATCCTGGTTCACCGTCTGGGCGGCCGTGCGCGCGTCGGCCGTCGCGGCGGCAGAGCGTGCCTTCGCGATCGGAGCCGTGAGTCTCGATCCCTGCGCGCGCGCGGTCGTGGCGACGGCGGCGAGCAGGATCAGCGACAAGGTGAGCGAGCGCATGTTACTGACCTCCTCCAGGCGGCAGCGGCGCGGTGCGCGCCACGTAGGTGCGGATCTCCATGTCGGCCTGGATCAGCGACGCGGAGCGCGCGCGCTGCTGCGCCTGACCATCCGCCGGCCGTAGCTTGACATCCACGGGCGCGACAATGCGGGTGAGGCTGCCGACGTTGGCGAAGAAGCGGCCGAGCTCGTGATAGGTGCCGACGAGGCCGACCTTGTAGCGATAGGTATCGAACTCCGACCCGGGAATGATCGAATCGGGCATCACCGCGCCGATGTCGAGATTGGCGCGGCGCGCAGCGGTCGACACCTGGTCGAGAAGCAGCGGCACTTCGTTGTTGGTCGGCACGAGCTGGCGCATCACGGTGAGGCTCTGCTTGTACGACTCGGCCTGTGCGCGCAGCTCGGTGACGTTGCCCTTCGCCATTTCCTTCTGGGCCTTGCTGTTCACCTTGTCGAGCGATTCGACGTGCTGCTCGATGGTGGCGAGACGCTCGTTGGTGCTCTGATACGGGAAGTACCAGAAGGCTCCTGCGAGGGCGAACGCGACGACGGCTACGCCGATCAATCGCTGTTCGCGCTGGGTCATGTTGGCGCCGATTGCCATCGCTATCTACCCGAAAGCGTGAAGGGAACGCGCCGAATCGCCGCTGGATCGGGGACCTCGTATTCGGCGTCGAGCTGGAACTCGGTGACCTGGTCGTTGTCCTCCAGGAGTGGCGCGGACTTGGCCAGGCGAACGTTCTGAATGAAGGGCGAGCTTTCGAGGAAGCGCATGAAGCGCGTCATCGCCTGAATGTCGACGGTGCGGCCGACGATCTTGAACTCGAGCGGCGGCTTGCTGATCGCGGTGTCGGCCGAGGCCACGACCTTCTTCGTCGTGTCCTTCTTCGCGGCGGTCTTGGGATCCGGCGGCGCGGGGGCGGCTGCCGGCGAGACGACCTTGGAGGTCTGCGCGATTCCCATGAGCCACGTATACGGCGGCACGACGCGGCTGACCTCGTCGAGGATGTGCGACCATATGAAGCGATCGTCGTCGATCGCCCTGATGATGTTCACCTGACGCAGCACCGAATCGCGCTGGGCCTCCGCCTTTCGCTTCTCGGCGACGACAGTGGCGTAGCGCGTCGAGTCCTGGACGGCCTTCTGCTCCTTCTCGACCAGCGAGCGCTCGCGCGCCGACTGGGTGAGCCAGAGCACGGCGATCGCGGCGAGCGCGACACCGACGCTGGCGATCGACCCGAGGAGGTAGGGATCCTTGACCTTCGTGAAGACCCCGGACAGGGTCTCTGAAAGGCCGACTCCCGAGCTGCGCCCCCGCGACTTCTTGCCGCTGCCGGGGAGAAGATTGATTTCAATCATTTAACGACCTGCGGGGGAGGATCACGCTACCTGGCGAAGCGCCAGGCCGATGGGGAGCATCAGGAGCGGAGCAACTTCGTCTGTGACGAGCGAATCGAATGCACCGTCACGCACCTTCAGGTTCGCCAGCGGGTTAGCCTGCTCGACCGTCAGCTGCAGGCGAGCCGCGAGCGCCTCGTTGAGTCCGGGGATTCGCGCGCCGCCGCCGCAGGTGTAGACGGCCTTCATGCGGGCGCCGGTCCGTGAGGACGACGCGAGGAAGGCTGCCGCGCGCTCGATCCCGACTGCGATCTCCTCGCCACGGCTCTCGATCACCGCGTCGAGCTGCGGGGAGCGGTCGAAGCCCTGGAGCATCGCGTCCGCCTGCTCGTTGCCGACACCCTGTTCGCGCTGGAGATCCTCGCGGAAGCGGCGCGTGCCGACCGTGATGTCGCGGGTCAGCAGCGGAACGCCGTCATCGAGGATGTTGATGTTGGTGACTTCGTGGCCGATGTTCACCAGCCCGACGACGCCCATCATGGCGTCCGGGTAGTTGAGCTCGAAGGCGTTGTGGAGCGCAAAGGCGTCCACATCCACCATCGCCGGGCTGAGCCCGGCATCGGTGAGGAGGCGGATCTTCGCCTCGACGAGCTCGCGCTTCGCGGCGACGAGCAGCACGTTCATCTCGAGGCCTTCGTCGTGCGGATCGAGGATCTGGAAGTCCAGCTCGACCGACTCCATGTCGAAGGGCACGTGCTGTTCCGCTTCCCAGCGCATCAGCTCGCGCGCCTGCTGTTCCTTGACGCGCTCGATCTGGATCTTCTTGATGATGACGTCGCGGCCGCCGACGGCCGTGACGATCATCTTCGACTTGACGCCCGCGGCGGCCAGCGTCGACGTGATCGCCTCGGACACGATGCCCGGGTCCATGATCTCGCCTTCGACGATTGCGTCCGCGAGGAGGGGCGTGATCGCGACCCGTGTCAGCTCGGGTTCAGCCTTCGAGTGATCGATCACGACCACCTTGATCAAGCCGGAGCCGATGTCGAGGCCGACCGTCGTCTTCTTGCGACCGAAGAGTCCCATGTGAGTGCGTCCGTGCGTAGCGGAGAGGAGGGCGGCATGCGAGGCGATGAGGACCGCGCCGCCGTCGGGGCATCGTGCACTGAGGTGTCCGGGATCACCCTGTAGCGTTCGGTATCCGGACGTCACCAAACAGACCGATCGCCGGGGGCATTGGTAACAGCGAGCCGACGAGTCGGTGCGCTGGGTCACGGCGCGAAGCGACACGACCTGTTCGGCTGCGCGGGAACGATGGACGTCGCTCGCACGACCTGCCTCAACGCATCGAGGCCCACGCGCGGTCCGCCACGGGGACGAGCGCTCCGGCGGCGAGCAGAGCCGCGCCGACGGCGCACGTCGAGCGAGCGACGATCGGCGCACCGCTTTCGCGCCCATCGGGCTGCATCACCGCATTCGCAATGACACCGCCGGTGAACGAGGCGCCGCCCGTGTCGACATTGATCGTTCCCCTGACGATCACCGCGCCCGTGAACCGAAACGAGCCGCCCACAGTGAGGTTGCCGTCGACGAGGAGCGTGCCCTGCCCCGCACCGCCGCCCACGACGAGATCGCCGGCTGCATGGATGACGGGCAGCCACGATCCGCACGGGCCGGCTCGCGCGGGGTCGCCCCAATTGTCCGCGCGATTTGTTGCGCAGGCGCCGCCGCTCACCACGGGCTGCACGGCGCGGAGCACGGCGCCCGGGGGAAGCCGGATCGAGGCGCGGGTCCGGAGCGCGGCGAGCAACGCCGAGTCTGGAGCGGGAGAAGGATGGCGGACGGCGGCAGTGTCGGAGCGCACTGTGTCGCATGCCCATCCGTCCGGCGGGCGGTCGGACCCATCGGCGATCGACGGCGCGGGTGGCGCGGGCCCGACGACGCTCAACGCCGCGGGGAATCCCGCGGCGGGTGCATCGAGGCGGAGCAGCAGCGACGTTCGCCGGTACGCAGACAGGCCCTGCGGAGATGCCGCGGTGGCGTCCGTGATGAGCAGAAAGAGCGCCGGCGCGAGCCGACTGAAGGTCGCCGACCACGCTATGCCCTCGCTCCCGGCCGGGGACCGCGTGATCGACGACCCGATGGGGAGGGTGTGGGCAACGGTCGCGAGCTCCGACGAGAGATCGGCTTCGGTGCGGTCGGCAGTGGCCTGGGCGCTCGTCCGAAGGCGGGTCTGCCACGTTGCCCTCCGCTCCTGGCGAGCCGTGAAGAGTGCGGCGCAGGCAGCGAGCGCGATGATGACCATGACGACGAGCACCATCGGGAGGAGCGCCCCTCGACGCGGTGCGAGACGCGTCATGGCCGGGCGTTGCGGAGAGCAACGGAATGACGCTCGACGGCGCTCCAGGCAAGCCGCGTCGCATCGTTGGCGCGAGCGCGGAAAGAGAGGGCGATGCTCGCTACGCGGGTCGGCTCGCTGGTTGGGCGTTCATCGCCGTCGAGATAGGCGAACGTCAGCCCGCTGGGCCGTCGTGCGCCGGGCACCGACGCTGGCTCGTACGGACCACTCACTGGCTGCAGCGCCGTGCATGCCGGCGTCCGCACCACCGGGCGGCAGTCGCTGAACCCGAGATACCACAGGCCGTCCGACGCGCGGTAGAGTGCGTACCGCACCCGGCGAAATGCCCTGAGGGGCGCGTGCGGCTCCACCGTCGCATCGAGTGTTGCCGAGAGGCGCAGCCGATACGCGGGGCGCCGTGGCTCCGTCGGCGGCATGCAGGAGCGCTCCACGCGCGTCGCCCCGACTACGAGCAGCGGCGTCCACACGTCGTCGTCGTTGCCCGGATCTGCGCCGAAGTGGTATAGCAGCAGCGAATCTCCAGCGGACGGAGCGATGGCGGTGACGTCTCGCTCGTCTCCCGATGACGAGCCTGCCCCAAGGCCAGCGATGTCCATGACATCGATCGCGAGCGCGCCCTGCGCCGCGGTTTCGCACAGAAGGTACGTTCCGATAGTCGAACGGAACGCGATCGACGCGTTGCGCATGTCGGCGGAATCGAGGTCCCCAGCGGGGGAGATGCCCCGTAACTCAGCCGCGAGCACCGCTGCGCCTTCGCGGAGTCCCGAGCGAGCGTGCGTCCGGGCGGCAACGTCGCGGAAGTGCGCCCCCTGGGTGGCGCCGAGCCGGCCCACAGCGGCCGCGGCGATGCCGAGCAGTGCGAGGACGACGACGACTTCGATGAGCGAGAGGCCGTGCCCGGGCGAGGCGCAGAGCCGACGCGGGGCGCTGGTTTCACCGCTCAACATGCAAAGCCGCTCGCGTAGCGCTGCTCGGTCGGGGCGCCGCGCTCGCGCCACGACACCGACACGGTGGCAATTGCGGTCGTGCCCGCCATCGCCACGGACCACGACGACGTCATCCCATCGACCAGCTCGGTGCCCTGCTGCGCGTTGCAGCCCGCCACGCGAAGCCTCTCCAGGCGGGAACCAGCGACGACAGCCGCGGCTTCGGCCCGACCGGCTGCCGCGTGCTCATAGCCGAGGAACGCGGACGTGCTCGCGAGTGCGAGCAGGCCCACGGTCAGCAGCATCAGGGCGACGACGAGCTCCGTGAGGGTGAACCCATCACGTCTCGTTGAAGCGGAGGCTGGCCGTGGCCGATACGAGAATCTCGGAACCGCAACATCGACCGCGCGGAATTGAGGCCCGGTCGCGCTCGCGGGACAAACGGCATCGGGTGGCATGACGCGAAGCTAGGCCGCACGCGCCGGGTGTTGTCATCACAGACGCGCGCGGCGGGCGATTCCGCCGCAGCGCCGAACCCGTGCTACTCTCCGCCCGCGCGTTGCGCGATGCCGACTTTCGGAAGACCGAGGAGCTCGACGTGCACAGTGGCGATCCGGCCTTCGGCCTCGATCGAAAGATCAGTGGGGCCCGAGGCCCGACAGTTGACGCACAATCCCCGCGCGCTGAAGACGAGACTATCTCCGGGCAGCTCGAGGTTCAGCCGCTCGACGCGCAATGGGGCGCCGTCGCCGAGTGACACCATCCGGCGCACGAGCGCTCCGTCATGCAGCGAGACGGAGCGGGTGGCCTCATCGATGACGATCGTCATCGGACGTCCGCTGCGAATCGCGTAGCCGCGCGCGACGGTGACCTCCCAGCGGATGAGCTCCGCCACCTGGTTCGCGCGCTGGGCGCGCATGTACCGGTCGTGCAGCGCGCCCCCACCGCCGGCGAGCACTCCGAACACGACCACCGCGCACAGCAGCTCGAGGAAGGTGACTGCCGGTCGCAGCATCAGCTGCGAGAGCCGACGGCGAGCATTCCTGTGAAGGGGCGGTTGGGCCATCCGGTACCTGGAGTGTCGCGAGCGCCGGGAAGCGGCGCACGCAGATGCAGTGACGACCGATTGCACTCGAGGTTACCGGATGCACAAAGGGCCAGGCTTTCGCCTGACCCTCCGTGTTTGCCTTTCGGCGATTCGCGTTTAGGCGATATCGCAGGTCGGCTCGCCTTCCTTGACCGGCGGCGTCGTGGCCGGCGGGCTCGTCAGCGTCGGCGGGGTGACTGCGCCGATATAGATCACGCACTCCTTGGTCGTCGAGGCATGCGTCGCAACAGCCGACCAGCCGATTCCCGCGGGGGTGCCAACGGTCACTGCGAGGATAACGCCAGCCGAACCGGTGAAGTTCACCGCCGTCTCGTCGCCGTAGGCGCCGGCGTTGTCCGACGCGTAGGTCTCTTCGGTCGTCGCGAGGTTACGGAGGTCAGACTTCATCGCGGCGAGGTACGCCTTTTCCTTCGTGTTCGCGAACTTCGGGATCGCGATCGCGGCAAGAATGCCAATGATCACGACAACGATGAGGAGCTCGATCAGGGTGAAACCACGGCGATTCGTACGCATTGAGAATTCTCCAGAGGAAGAGGTATTTCTTGTTCGCACCTGCCGGGGGGCGGCCTGGTGTTGACCACAGGTAAGGCAACGCGCGGGCCACTCGCGGTACGACGTGATAACCTTCGCTGGAT
Source organism: Gemmatimonadaceae bacterium (assembly GCA_031426115.1). Classification (GTDB taxonomy): domain Bacteria; phylum Gemmatimonadota; class Gemmatimonadetes; order Gemmatimonadales; family Gemmatimonadaceae; genus JANPKQ01. Next base: position 12,448 of record JANPKQ010000056.1, read on the forward strand.
ATACGACTTACCCTTCGAGGCGTAACACAACGGGCGTCGGAACGGCTTGGTATTCTGCGCGAATCGTGGCGTTCTGCCGTGCGGCCGCGGAGGGTTCGGCGCGTCAGGGCGGGCACGACGCGATTGGCGATCGACACATGATGAAGGGTGGCGCGCCCGTAGCGACACCGAATTCGTGCGAGTTGTCACATCGTACTTCGCGGGGCCAGGCCGCGGAGTGACGACGCTGGTTCATTGCGTCGTTGCTCGGTCAGGACCTCAGGGCGCGCAGACGCCGCGCACCTCATCGCAAGCCGCGGACACGTCAACGGCATGTGTTGGCCGCGGACGAACGCGGATTAACGCGGACAACTGCAACCGCACTGGCGAACGGCTGCCGCGGATGACGCGGAAGGGACGCGGATACGGCAACAGCAAGGGAGCTGCGGCACGTGGTTCACGACGCCAGGGCCCATCCGCAGAGCGGGAGCGTCTGGTGCCCCGGCCGGCGCGCGCAGTAGGTTAGCCGGCGTCTCCCTTCCCCACCACCTGCCTCGAGATCTCATGCAAGCGCCCTCCCGGATTGTCCGCCTGGCTGTCGCCGTCGCCGTCATCGTCGCTCCGCTGATCGGGTTCGCCATGGCGGCAGGTGCGCAGCGGCCCGCGCCGAACCGACGCCCGAACGAGGGCGACGGTCCACATCCAGTGCTCGTGATCCGCGGAGCGACGCTCATCGATGGCACCGGCGCACCGCCGCGCGGGCCGGTGAACATCACGGTGCGCGGCAACCGCATCGCGTCGATCACGGCCGCCGGCACCGCCGGGCTGCCGCAGGCCACCCTCGCGCCCATTCAGGGTGCAACCCGCGAGATCGACGCGCGCGGCATGTACGTCATGCCCGGGTTCGTGGACCTGCACACACACACGGGGGGAATGGAAAAGGCGCCCGAGGCGGAGTACGTCTACAAGCTGTGGATGGCGCACGGGGTGACCACCACCCGCGATGCGGGCAGTGGAGCCACGCCATTCATTCAGAGCGAGAAGGCGCGCAGCGCACGCAACGAGATCGTCGCGCCGCGCATCTTCGCGTACGCCCGCCCCAACGGCGCCGCGCTGCAGTCGCCGGAGGCTGCGCGTGCGTGGGTACAGAACGCGGCGAAGAACGGTGTGGACGGGCTGAAGGTGGACGCGTACGAGCCGGCGATCATGGCTGCGCTACTCGACGAGGCGAAGAAACAGGGGCTCGGCTCGATGGCGCATCTCTCCCAGGGTGGCGTCGCCGACATGAACGCGCTCGATGCCGCCCGACTGGGGCTCGGGACGCTCACCCACTTCTACGGCCTGTTCGAGTCGCTCTACAAGGATCGCGATGTCCAGTCGTGGCCGGTGGACATGAATGCGATGGACGAGCAGCACCGCTTCGGCCAGGTGGCGCGGCAGTGGAACATGATTCACCCGCGCGGCAGCGACGAGTGGAAGGCGCTGCTGAAGCAGTTCCGCGACCTCGACCTGACGCTCGACCCGACGATGCAGATCTACTCGGCGGGTCGCGACCTCATGCGCGCACGCACCGCCGAGTGGCATGACAAGTACACGGTACCGTCGCTCATGGCGTACTACGAGCCGAGTCGCGAGAACCACGGCTCATACTGGTTCTACTGGACGACCGAGGACGAGATCGCGTGGAGGAACTTCTACCACGTGTGGATGCAGTTCCTCAACGACTACAAGAACATGGGCGGCCGGGTCACCACCGGCACGGACGCCGGCTTCATCTACAGCACGTACGGTTTTGCGTTCCCGCAGGAGATGGAGATGCTCCAGGAGGCCGGCTTCCACCCGCTCGAGGTCATCAGGGCGGCGACGAGGCATGGAGCCGAGACGCTCGCCAAGCCCAAGGGCAAGCCGATCGAGTTCGGTGTGGTGCGCCCCGGAATGCTCGCCGACCTCGTCGTCGTCGATGCGAATCCGCTCGAGAACCTCAAGGTGCTCTACGGCACGGGCGCGGTGAAGCTCAACGACAGGACGGGCGCGGTGGAGCGGGTCGGTGGTGTGAAGTACACCATCAAGGACGGCATCGTGTACGATGCGAAGCAGCTGCTCGCCGATGTCGCGAAGATGGTCGAGGACGCGAAGCGCAACGGCCGCACCGTCACGCCGTAGCCGCGATGACTGATGGAGGGCAGGCCGCTACGAGAGCACTGCCTGGTCGCTTGGTCGCCGCGGAGGCGCTGCGGGTTGGCAGCGGCCCCACTGCGGCCGCGGATTTCGCGGAAACGCGCGGATAGGGCAAGGCAACTGCTGTAGTTGCCGCGGACAAACGCGGACGAACGCGGACAACGGCAACGGCGAAGTGCAACCACGGAAGCCACGGACGCCACGGAAACGGCAACAGCAAGGAAATTACCATCTCGGCACAGACTTCCTCCCCGCGCGCACAGGAGCGTGGTGTCGCCGTTCTTCATGCTCTTCAGTCCTTCATGCTCTTCCCCCCCGGCTTCTAAAAGTCCTGCCGTCGAGCGGAACCTGAGGAGCGCACTGTCCAGGTCTCCGAACCGCTGAGCATCCGAGCCACGTAGCCTCAACGGCGCGGGGCGAGCCGACTGCGCTCGCCCCGCTGTGCGACGATAAGCGAATTATAGCGTTCGCGCGGTAGTTGTGGCCGCGCAGGTGCTCGGCGAAGTACTCGGCCATGAGCTGGTTGAAGTACGGCTGCATGTCGCCAAAGCCGTGCGGCTTGCCCGGAAGGATCATCAGATCGAAGCGCTTGTTGGCCTTGATCAGCGCTTCGACGAGACGCACGGTGCCCGCGGGGTGCACGTTGTTGTCCATGTCGCCGTGCACGAGGAGCAGGCGGCCCTTGAGGTTTGCCGCTAGCTCGTGGTTCGCGGGGACCTTGATGCTGAACTTCGGGTCGGGATCGTCAGCGGCGATCGCGGCGCCCGCGGCCGCGCCGGTCGTCGCACCTGCCTGGGCCGCCTCCTGCGCCTCGGCGGCGCCCGCCGTCGTCCCGGCCGCGACCGCGTTGGTCTTCGGGGCGGGGACTTCGCGGAGGCCGTGGTACTGCTCGCTCCAGTTCTGGTTGTAGACGTTGTTGTCGTGGTTGCCCGACGACGAGACGCCGACCTTGAAGAAGTCGTTGTACGGCGGATTGAGCAGCGCGGCGGCCGTCATGAAGCCGCCGCCCGAGTGGCCATAGATGCCGACCCGGTCGATGTCGATCCACTTGTGCCGGGCGGCGAGCTGCTCGATGCCCGCCTTCTTGTCGGCGAGCCCGTAGTCGCGGAGGTTGAAGTAGCCGTAGCTCTGGTACGCGTTCGAGCGTTGCGGGCTTCCGCCACGATTGCCGATCTGGATGACGATGAACCCGAGCTGGGCGAGCCGCTGGGGAACGGCGGTCGGCGCGAAGCCCGGCGTCACCGACTCGGTCTGCGGGCCCGGATAGACGTGGGCGATGATCGGATACTTCTTCGTGGAATCGAAGTCGAAGGGCCGCCACATGTTGCCGTAGATGTCAGTGACACCGTCGGCGGCCTTCACGACGAAGGTCTCCGGCGGGCGCCAGCCGATCTCCTTCAGCCGCACGACGTCGGTCTCCTCGAGGTTCATGACGATCGCGCCGGTCGTCCCATCGCGCACCACGGCCTTCGCCGGCAGGTCGATGCGCGAGAAGTTGTCGACGAGATAGCGCTTCGACGGGGACAGTGCACCGAGGCTGGAGGCGTGGTTGGCGTTCCCGGGGTCGAGCAGCGTGCCCGACCCTGCGTCGAGCGGGATCCGGTACAGGTGGCGGTAGTACGGGTTCTCACCTTCCTCGCGCCCCACACCCGCAACCCACGCCACGCGCTTCACCGAATCCACGCCGATGACCTGCTCGGCGCGCCACGGCCCTGAGGTCAACGGACGCTTCAACGTGCCATTGTGGTCGTACAGGTAGTAGTGGCCCCAGCCCGATCGCTCCGACCACCACAGCATGTCGCCGCGCTTCGCCTTGCCGTCGTCGTAGACATAGCGGACGTCCTGACGCTCGAGCGACGCGTTCTCCACCGCCTCGGTGATGAGCGACCGGATCGCGTTCGAGGCGAGATCGATTTCGACGAGCTCGAGATTGCGCTGGAGTCGGTCGCGACGAACGAGCCGGAGTTTCTCTGACCCGGTTGTCCAGTGGATGTTGAACAGCCGCTGGTCCTTCCAGCGCTTGACGCCCACGGGTGCGAGCTTCGTTTCGCCGCGCCGGAAGATGAACAGTTCCTGCTGGGCGACGTTCTCCTCGCCCGGCATTGCATACTTGTACGTCGTCAGGGTCGGTCGCGGGTTCGACAGCGAGTTCACGAGAAACAGGTCGCCGACCTTGCGCGTGTCCTGGCGCTGCACGAAGAACGCACGCGAGTCGGGCGACCAGGTGACCTGCGCACGAACTCGTGGATCGCGATTGCGCGTCGCTGCGCCGCCGCGGCCGCCACCCTGCTGTTGCTGCTGCTCGTCCTGGATCTGCTCTTCCTGCTGTTGGGTGATCGCGGTGGTGTCGCGGCTGCCGAAGCTGTAGAAGCGCTCGCCGTCGCGGGACAGCTGAATCGTATCCGGCTTCCCAACTTCGACGAGATACAGGTTGTGCTCGCGGGCGAAGACGAACGCGGTGCTGTCGGGCGAAAAGTTGCGGAAGTTCTGCTGCCCACCAGCCGCGCCGCCCTGTCCACCACCACCACCGCCACCGCCACCGCCACCGCCACCGCCACCACCGCGTCCGCCCTGGGCCGTTGAATCGCGTGGTGCGCGCCCGAGGCTCTTCAGCGTCTCCGACGCGAGCGTCCATTCGTAGCGGGTGCTGTCGACGTTGAAGCGGATTGCCTTCCAGTCATCCGAGAACGTGAGGATCGTGAACGGAAGGTTCTGCGGATCGTACGCCCGACGATGCGCCGCCGACAACGCGGCGGCCATCTTCGTGTGGTCGAAGAGGTGCTGCTTGGTCTTCGTCTTCGGAACGACGAGATAGAACGCGGAGCCCTTGCTGTCGCGCCAGTTGTACCAGAGCGAGTCCTTCTCGCCGATCCATCGCGGCGTCACGGTGGTGCTGTAGACGACGGAGCGAAGCGCCTCGGTCGTGAAGCGGTTGGCGAGCGCCCAGTTCGCATGGTTTTCCCGCGGCGCCTGGGCGTCGGCGGTGGGTGCCATCGCGAGCGAGATAGCGAGCGGGCAGACGAGGGCGCCGAGCGTGTGGCGCAGGACGAGTCGCGTGAAGTACATGGGAGTCTCCATGGGGCGAACGCGACGGCGGAGCTCGCGAGACGGGCACGCGCGCCGGGACCACCGTCGATTGGAAGGACGAGGGGAAGATACGAGGCCAGTGGCCGTGGGGCGAGAGCGGGTCCACTGGCCGCGTCGCGCGCGCCAGCGGTATACTCGACGGACCTATCCGCCTCGTACGCAATGCGTCCCTTCAGCGCCGCCTCCGGTCCACAGCCATGCGAGCACGAGTCCACCACCGCGTCCTCACCGCTGCGCTCGTTTTCCTTCCGGCATGCGCCGGCACGAGGCCCGCTCCGCCGGTGCCATTCCGCGTCGAGGAAACGACCATTGCCGGTATCCACGCCGCCTTCCGTGCGGGCACGCTGACATGCGCTGACCTCATCGGTCGGTATCTCCAGCGCATCGCGGCGTACGACCGTCAGGGGCCTGGAATCAACGCGCTCGTCGTCGTGAACCCGGAGGCAATGCGCGTCGCGGAACGACTCGATGCCGCGTTCGCGAGCCGCGGCATCACCGGACCGCTGCACTGCATCCCGGTGATCGTGAAGGACAACATGGAGACGATCGACCTCCCGACGACAGCGGGGTCGCGCTCGCTCGAGGGCTTCGTCTCCCACCGCGACGCGTTCATCGTATCGCGCATCCGTGACGCGGGCGCCGTGATCCTCGCGAAGTCCAACATGGCCGAGTTCGCGTTCAGCCCGTACGAAACCGTGGGCTCGATCATCGAGGGGCCGACGAGGAATCCGTACGCGCTCGACCGTGTCCCCGCCGGCTCGAGCGGTGGAACAGCGGCGGCAGTCGCTTCAAACATGGGCGCAGTCGGCCTCGGAACCGACACGGGCAATTCGATTCGTGGCCCCTCGGCGCACAATGCGCTCGTGGGGATTCGGCCCACGATGGGATTGGTGAGTCGCTCCGGGATCGTTCCGCTGAATCTTGCCGCGGACGTCGCTGGCCCCATCGCGCGCACGGTGGGAGACGCCGCGGCGATGCTCGAAGTCATCGCCGGCGCCGACACGACGGATCCCGTGACGGCTGAGGGCGACACGCGCGCTCCGCATCGCTATGCCGCATCGCTCGTGGCGGACGGCCTCCGCGGCGCCCGGATCGGCATCCTCCGGCCGGCCTACGAGCGACAGACCACCGATTCCGGTGTCGTGCGCCTGTTCGAGCGCGCGCTGGACGACATGCGGCGCCAGGGCGCCATCATCGTCGACTCCATCCAGATAGACAGCGCCGCAAGGCCGCGCGGGAACTGCAACCAGATGAAATCGGACCTCAACGCGTGGCTCGCATTTCATGGCGATCGCGTGCCGGTGCACACGCTCGCGGAGATCATCGCGAGCGGACGCTTCCATCCGTCCATCGAGCAAAGGCTGCGCTCGTCAGAGGAGGTGACCCTCGCCCCCGCAGACAACCCGGGATGTCGAACGCGGGACGAATCGCGCGCGCGATTTCGAACGGCGGTCCTCGGTGAGATGGACCGGCTGAGGCTCGACGCCCTGGCCTATCCCACGTGGAGCAATCCGCCGCGACTCATCGGCGATCTCACGACGCCGCACGGGGACAACAACCAGCTCTTCGCGCCGAGCACGGGCTTTCCGGCGATCACGGTGCCGATGGGGTACGTGCGCGACTCACTGCCGGCGGGAGTGCAACTGCTCGGGCGGCCGTATGCCGAGAGGGTGTTGATTCGACTCGGGTACAGCTACGAGCAGGCAACGCGACATCGGAGGGAGGCGAGGTCGGTGCCGGCGCTTGGGGCTGAACGGCGGAACTGATGACGGCGGACTGATGCACGGCGTCGACGGCGGCATCGGGCAAAACTGAACGGCGCAATTGGTCACTAAAACGAGCACGGCGTGACGGCGCGTCAACGCCGTCAACGCCGGTAAACCGTTTTACGGCGTTGACGGAGTTCACGCCGTTCTAGTTCTACGTACGCTTTACCGCCCCTCTGTTTTGCCCGATGTCGCTTCCGACGCCTTGCATCTGTTCCGCAGTTATTTCCCGGGATTCACAATCCCACCGAATCGCCACGCCGGCACATGCCCCCTCTCCAGCGTCTGCTTCGTCAACCCGGCCCTGACCATCTCGATCGGCATGCTCCCGCCCTGAAGCATGGCATCGTGGAACTCGCGGTTGGTCATCTTCCGCGAGCCAACGAGCTCCTCGTGGAGGGCGCGGATCTGGAGCCCACCCATCATGTACGCGACCTGGTAGAGCGGCGAGTAGCTGCCGTCGAATGAGCGGCGGACTTCGGCGGTGGCGTTCGCACGCTCGTGGCCAACGCGATCGACGAGGAAATCGACGGCTTCCTGGGGTGACATCTTCCCGAGGTGGAACTGGAGGGAGAAGATGATTCGCGCCGCGCGGTGCGTGCGCCAGAACAGCATCCCGACCTTCTCCTCCGGCGTGCGCGCGAAGCCCTGATCCCAGAGCAGCATCTCCCAGTACAACGCCCAGCCCTCCGACCAGAACGGAGTCGCGAAGGGACGGCGGTGGGTGCTGTAGCGCTGCGTCATGAAGCCCTGGAGGTGATGCCCGGGGATGAGCTCGTGGAAGACGGTCGCGCGGGCGAAGTAGGGATTGTTGCCGCGCATGCTCATCAGCTTGTCGTCGTGCTCCATCGTGCTCGTCGGAAAGGACACCTGAATGACCTCCCCGCCGAGGAAGAACGGACTGCGCTTCTGCGCCTCGGGGGTCATCATCTCCATCCGCCAGATCTCCTTCGCCAGCGGCGGAACCGTGACCAGCCCGCGCTTCTCGACGAAGTCCGTCGCTTCCCACGCGAGATCGCGAATGAGCTCGGGCTGCTTGCCCGGATCGACGTACATGTTCTTCACCTTCTCGACGGCCGCCTTCCAGTCGTCGCCGAAGCCCATCTCGCGCGCGGCCTTCTTCAGCTCCGCTTCGCACCACGCGAACTCCCGCTCGGCGATCAGGACGAGCTCCTGTGGCGTGTACGGGATCATCTCGACCGCGAGGTCCGCGCGCAGGCCTTCGGCGCCGATCGGATCGCCAATGATCGGCGGATCTTCGCCGTCCTTGTAGCCGACGACCTTCTCGCGGAGAACCTTCACGTACGCCTTCATGGCGTCATCCGCCTTCTTGTATGGGTCGGCAACCCACCAGCTGAAGGACGGGTCGTAGCCGGAGTAGTACCGGTTCCAGGTCTCCAGCGTGCGCCGCAGCTGCTCCAGATCCTCCGCCGCCCGCTGGGCGATGACCTTCGAGATCGTGCTGTTGGTCTTCGTCGTATCGCGCGCGCCGGTGTCGGGTTTCGTCGTGCCCGGCTCCACGACGCGGAGAAACTCATCGCGTACTTCGGGGCGAGGGGCGGTCGTGTCGATCCGCGCGCCCGCGGTGCCGGTCGGCGTCGAGTCACTGCCGCGCCGCGTGGCGACCTGGCGTCCGCTGTCGGCCTTCGCGCCGGGCGGCTTCTCGATCGCCTTGCGAAGGCTGTCGATCTCCTTCGCGGTTCTCGCGAGCATTTCCGCGATCTTCGGAGCCGTGACAGCCTCCATGCGGCGTCGCTGCTCCTGGAGCTCCATGAGGCGCGGCGCAAATGGCATCAGGGCCGCCATCTCACCGAACTCCTTTCCCTCGCGGCGAAGCAGCTCGAGCTCATAGGTGAGCCGGGCGTCGAGCAGCACGTAATCAATCCGCGCCTCCTGCCCGAGCTTTCGGAAGTCCACTTTGCGAAGGCGTGCCTGCCACTCGGAGTAGAACTCCCGCGCGCGCGCGGCGCGGCTCGTGGAGTATTGCACATCGTAGCGCCTGAACAGCGCGCTGCGATCGGCAGCGTAGCGGTTGACGGCGTCCGCCAGCTCGCTCGAGGGGCGCGCGATGAGGGGATCGAGCGCGGGGACGATTGCCGAGGCGGGCGGGATCGCGGGAGCCGCGGCAATCGGGCGACGGGCTGACTGCGCATTCCCGACTCGCGGCGTCATGCCGGTAGCAAAAGCGAGGGCGGACACTGCGGCGAGCAGACGGGACGCGATCACGGAAGGCTCCGGGTGGGGGCGGAGGAATACAATGAGGGCGGGCCGGCATCGAGGGAAGGGTCGGCGCTCCTCGACGCCGGGGTGGGGAGTAGGGCGGACGGGCAACTGCGGAACCGATGCAGGGCGTCGAAAGCGGCATCGGGCAAAACTGAACGGCGGTAAACCGTACGTAGAACGAGCACGGCGTGACGGCGCGTCAACGCCGTCGACGGCGGCAAGGGTGGCCGGCGACAA
>JANPKQ010000057.1:0-2577 GCA_031426115.1 Gemmatimonadaceae bacterium
CGGTGAGTTCGGCGCGGAGACGTGGGAAAAGGGCTCGAAGATCAACACCGAGGGCGTCGGCAAGAACGACGCGTGGGCGACGTATTCGGCCGATCCCGAGCTCGGCCTCGTCTACATCCCCGTCGGCATGCCGCTGATGGATGAGTACGGCGGCCATCGCCCCGGCGACAACCTGTACGGCAACGCCATCGTCGCGCTCGATGCGAAGACCGGCAAGCGGAAGTGGCACTTCCAGATGGTGCACCACGACATCTGGGACTACGACACGCCGATGTCCCCGAACCTGCTCGACGTCACGGTGAACGGCCAGCGGCGCAAGGTCGTCGCCCAGACGACGAAGCAGGGCTGGGCCTACGTGTTCGACCGCGTCACCGGCGAGCCGATCTGGCCAATGCCGGAGACACCGGTGCTCCAGAGCGACGTCCCGGGCGAGAAGACCGCCGCGACGCAGCCGATTCCGTCGAAGCCCGCGCCGTATGCGCAGCAGGGACTCGTCGAGTCCGATCTGATCGACTACACGCCCGCGATCCGGGATTCGGCGCTGAAGCTCGCAAAGCGCTGCCGCATGGGTCCGTACTACATCCCGCCGTCGGCGGGTGATGGCAAGAGCGCGTTCCCCTGCTCCTGGTACGCACCGGGCGCCGCCGGCGGCGTGAACATCGATGGTGGCGCCGCCGTCGATCCCGAGACGGGAATGCTCTACGTCGCATCGCAAAGCCCGCTCAGCACGACGGTGCTTCAGAAGGATCCGTGCTCCGAGTTCACCTACAGCTCACCGCGCGACAACTGCGGACTCCTCGGTGCGCTGCCGCCTCCGGAGGGCTACGTCGCGCCCGCGCCGGGTGGCGGTCGCGGCGGCGGCTTCGAGGGGCGAGCCGGCGGATCGACGATCGGCGGCGTCTCGATCGTGAAGCCGAAGCAGATGGGCGGCATCACCGCGTACGACCTCAACACCGGCGAGAAGTCGTGGTGGATCCCGAACGGCGGGATGATTCCGGTGACGAGTACAGATCCGCTGTTCGCCGGGGTGACGCTGCCGCCAGCGCCGGGCCGCGGCCAGGCGCAGGTCATCACGACCAGGTCCCTCGTCATCTACGGCACGGGACGCAGCGGAGGCCCGCCGGGCAGCCCAGCGCAGCTCTTCGCCGTGGACAAGGCGACGGGTCGGCAGCTGTCCGCGCTCACCATTCCTGCACGGACGAGCGCGGTGCCGATGACCTTCCTGCATCAGGGGCGGCAGTACATCGTCTTCGCGAGTGGCGCAGGTGCGAATACATCGCTTACCGCGCTGACGCTGCCCCGGAGTGCGGGCGCGGGAGGCCGCGCCGGTGGACGCGGTGCGGCACCTCCGCCCACGCAACGCTGACGTGCACATCGTGATGTCCCTGACATTCTTTCAATCCGGCCCGACTCTGATGCCGAGACCCATGTATCGAATCAGCCTGGCGCTCTCCGCGACCGTGGTCATCGCAGGGAGCGGCTGCGCCACCGCGCAGGTCCCCGATGCGCCATCGACGAGCACCGCGGCGATGGCGCCGACGAACACCCAGCCGAATCCCTACCAGACCATCGCGGGATGGGCGAAGCTGCCGGCTGGGCGCACGTGGGGCTCCACGAGTGCCGTGGAGATCGACCCCGATGGCACGAGCCTCTGGGTGGGGGAGCGGTGCGGAGTCAACAGCTGCCGGGATTCGACGCACCTCGATCCGATCATGAAGTTCGACGCGAACGGCAACCTCGTGAAGAGCTTCGGGAAGGGGATGCTCATCTTCCCGCACGGGATTCACGTCGATCGCGACGGCAACATCTGGGTGACTGATGGCCAGAGCAACGCGGCCGGCGGCCGTGGCGGCCGCGGAGCTGCAGCTCCCGAGGGAGCACCGACTCCACCGCCACCGCCGCCGCCGACGAAGGGGATGCAGGTCTACAAGTTCAGCCCCAACGGCGAGCTCCTGCTGACGCTCGGTACACCGGGCGGCGCACAGATGCCCGGGTACTTCTATCAACCAAATGATGTGCAGACGCTGCCGAACGGCGAGATCCTCGTCGCCGAAGGCCACGGCGGCGACAATGCGCGCATCATGCGCTTCGCGAAGGACGGGCGGTACATCGAGTCGTGGGGGAAGAAGGGCACCGGCCCGCTCGAGTTCGACCAGCCGCACGCCCTCGCGATGGACTCACGCGGCCGGATCTTCGTCGGCGACCGGAGCAACAACCGAATCCAGATCCTCGACCAGACCGGCAAGCTGATCGACACGTGGTACCAGTTCAGCCGTCCGAGCGGGATCTTCATCGACGCCAACGACGTCATCTACGTCGCTGATTCGGAATCGGGCTCCGTGGGCAACGGGCGGCCGCGCACCTGGAAGCGCGGGATTCGCATCGGCAGCGCGCGCACGGGCGAGGTCACGGCCTTCATCCCTGATCCGGAAGCGAGCCCGCCAAGCACGAGTTCGGCAGAGGGTGTCGCGGCGGACCGGAATGGAGTTATCTATGGCGCCGAGGTTGGCCAGCGGGCGCTGAAGCGGTACGTTCGCCCGAGATAAGGGTCAGGCATCGCTCAGCTGAAAGCCGCAA
>JANPKQ010000058.1:0-3708 GCA_031426115.1 Gemmatimonadaceae bacterium
CTTCGCGAGCGCATCGATGAGCGCGCGCTCGCGCACCGACGCTTTCGGCTTCAGCGCCCGGGCCTTCTGGAGGTGCTCCCAGGCCAGGACGGCACCCGCGGAATCCATCGGCGCATTGACGTGCGGGCCTGCGGCGAGCGCAGCGCCCCAATGGCACATCGCGCAGTCCGGATCTCGCCGCGCGGCTGCACCGAACGCGCGGATGGCCTCGCCATGGTTGAATCCGTACACCAACCGCATGCCCTGATCGAAGTAGTGCTGTGCCGCGGGGACCTTCGTACTGATGGCGACGTGGTGGGTGCCGAGATCGGTGTAGAGGGGCACCGAATCGGCTGGCAACTGAAGCGCTACGGCGACGGCGAAGAGTGGCAGCGGAAGGGACACGGGATGCCTCGCGTTGGAGTCCGGAATCGGCACGGCGCGCTATATGATACCGCTTCTGGCCCGCCCGTAAAGGTCGCCGGCCGGGACGTGGCCGCACGATTGCACTCCTGTCTGACTCAGGAGGCCACACATGCATCGTTCAACGATCGCTTACGTCCTCATTGCCGCGTCCCTCGCGTGCGTGCCGACCCTCGGCCGTGCCCAGCCAGGGTCGATCGCGATTACCTCGGTGACCCTCATCGACGGCACCGGCGCTCCGGCGCGCGGTGCGATGACCGTCATCCTGCGAGACGGCCGCATCACGGACGTGGACCCATCCGCCACCGCCCGCATCCCCGACGGGGCCACCATCGTCGATGGCAGCGGGAAGTTCCTCATCCCGGGACTGTGGGACATGCACGTGCATCTCTCCAAGGCGGGCGCGGGATCGCTCCCGCTGCTCGTTGCATACGGTGTCACGACCGTGCGCGACATGGGCGGCGACGCCGAACAACTCCTCGGCTGGCGGGCCGACATCGGTGCAGGACGCCGGGTCGGTCCGCGACTCCGGCTCGCCGGACCGATGCTGGAGAGTCCCGAGCGCGTCGCGAAGATGCGCAAGCGGGGCACCGTGGAGCCGGTGGACCGGTTCCGTGCCGGGGTGGGCGATGCGGCCGACGCCGAACGCGTCGTGGATTCGCTCGACCGCCTCGGCGTCGATTTCATCAAGCTGCGCACCGTCGCCTCGACGTCGGTCTATCGCGCGATCGCCGCGGCGGCGACGCGCCACGGGTTGCCGCTGGTCGGCCATGCGAGCGAGGTGCCGTTCGAGGAAGTACTTCGTGCGAACCAGCGAAGCGTGGAGCACGCGGTGTATCCGGCGCTCCAGGGCTTCCCCCCGAAGCAGCGCGCCTCGCTCATCGCCGACATGAAACGCCGCGGCACCGTTCTCGTGCCGACCGCGGTGAGCTACTACCAGTCACTCGACCTGCCGAACGCGCGCTTGCGCCGCTTGCTCGCCGACAGCCTCGGCGCGTCCGATCCCCGGCGGCGCTACATCAGCGGGTACCTCCTCGACGACTGGCGCGAGCAGCTCGAGGAACGGCCGGGCGGTCTCCGCGCGTCGATCCAGGGCGCCGTCGTCGGCCGCATTCACAGCGGCGCGGTGAAGGATTCGAGGGAGATGCACCGAGCCGGCGTCCGCATCCTTCCAGGGAGCGACCTCGCGGTGCTCGGGATCTATCCCGGCTCGGGTCTCCACGATGAGCTGCGCCTCTTCGTCGACCGCCTTGGCATGACGCCGATGGAAGCCATCGTCAGCGCGACGCGCCACTCCGCGGAATTCCTGGGGATGCTGGACTCGGTCGGCACGATCGAGCGCGGCCGTATCGCCGACATGGTGCTGCTCACCGCGGATCCGCTGGCCGACATTCGCAACACGCTGAAGATCGACGCGGTGATGGTGCGCGGACGAATGTTCGATCGTGCGACGCTCGATGTGATGACAGATCCGAAGACCGCGCGGACTGGTGGTTCATAAGCGCAGGAGAACGGGCATCTATGACGAAGGTTGTTGGGATCAAACGGATGCAACGGATGAAAGTGCAACAGCCGGTATCCGTGTGCACGATCGACCGACGGCGCGCCGGGTCGGGCTGCGTGATGTTTGATTGACTGCAAATCTCAGCGACACAGACGTCGCCGTTGCAGCTTACAAAAACCAGTCGGAGCTGTCCCGGAAACGGACTCCTCCATGTGCGATGGGTCGACCCCCCCGATGGGTTCGCCCTTTCATCCGTTGCATCCGCTCAATCCCAACAACCTTTGTCATAGATGCCCGCATAGCGTAGTTCCACGGTTCCGAGGTTCCAGCCGCCCGCTGGCGCTTCGACGCGAGTTCGCGCACCTTCCCGACCGCCCATACCTCGGAGCTGTCGCATGTCACGGTGTCACTCGATGGTGTCCTGGACGACGCTGCTCGGCGCGATTTCGCTCGCAGCCTGTTCCTCCGGCGACGCAAGCTCGGCGGGGACGACCCTGCGCGACAGCTCGGGCGTCACCATCGCCGAGAACGACATGACGCGCCTCTCCGCGTCCTGCACCATCCCGGCGACGCCGACCGTGAGCATCGGGGCGGACGACGGCGACGAAGCGTACCAGCTCCACCGCGTCTTCGGCGCGCGGAAGTTGAGCGATGGCCGGATCGTGCTCGTGAATCAGGGGAGCCAGTCGATTCGCTTTTACGACGGGACGGGGAAGTTCCTCAGCCAGTCCGGTCGGGCGGGTCAGGGGCCAGGTGAATTCAGCAACGCGTTCTACCTGTGGGTACTCCCGGGCGACAGCATCTGGGTCGGCGACTACCGCCCGTGGCAATTTCACGTGTTCGGCCCCGACGGCACGTGGAAGCGAAGTGTCCGACCGAGCCCGCAGTACCCGAACTCCCCGGAGACGATCAACGTGCTCGACAACGGACGCTCCGTGCTCGCGCCCGGGGCGCTCGAGGCACGCAGCCAGACCGGATTCACGCAGCAGTACCTCACGACCGTGGTGCACGAGCCGGACGGTGCGCTGCTCGATACGCTCGGCAAATATCCCAACGGCATGCTCGGCAACATGGGAGAGGATCCCACTGGCCCGTGGATGCAGCCTCATTTCGAATCCCACGCGCGCGTCTCGGCGGCCGGGTCGCGTATCGTCGTCGGCCATGGGGCGACGCCGGAGCTTTCCATCTACGAAGCCGCGGACAGTATCCGCCTCGAGCGGCTCCTCCGCTGGACCACTGTCGATCGCAAGGTGACACCCGAAGCGATCGCTGCCGAGCGCACTCGACTTCGCGAGCAGTATCCCGACCTGGACCCGGCGATGTTCAGGCGGATGGTGCAGCCCCTGATCCGCGAGGACCGGCCGGCCGCCGAGCGCTTTCCCGCTTTCTCTGGAATCATTGTTGGCCGCGATGGTCGCATCTGGGTACGCGAGTACCCGATGCCCGATCGGCCACCGACGCGCAGCTACCTCGGCTTCGACCGCGAGGGACGGTTCCTGTGCCGCGCCGTCATGCCGTCGTTCTCGAATATCTTCGAGTTCGGCAATGACTACCTGCTCGCGCTCGACCGCGATTCCCTCGGTGTCGAGCGCGTGCTTGAGTTCCCCATCGCCGGGCCGGCCGTCGCGAAGTAGCACGCGTACCGCCCTGGGCCGGTCTAAACCGCCTTACGGCTGCCGACCGACCGGCAGCCCGCTCGGCACCGATGCCGGCACGAGCCCGCTGAGATCGCGCGCGGATGGATCGGTCAACGACCGGAGAAAGGCCACGAGATCGGACACGTCTGCGTCCGTCAGCGGCAG
>JANPKQ010000059.1:0-2046 GCA_031426115.1 Gemmatimonadaceae bacterium
ACATCGTCGCGACCTTCTTCGCGGGGCTCGTGCTGATCGTAATCGGTACCGGCCTGCTGAAGCCGAACATCAGCACGTTGGTGGGTGTGCTGTATCCCGACGGCGGCGCGCGCCGCGATGCCGGCTTCTCCATTTTCTACATGGGGATCAACCTCGGCGCCTTCGTTGCGCCGATCGTCTGCAGCTACCTCGGCGAAGAGATCGGCTGGCACGTGGGCTTTGCCGCTGCGGGCGTCGGGATGGTGCTTGGGCTCATCCAGTATCAGCTGGGCGGGAAGCATCTCGGCACCGCGGGCCTGTACCCCGACACGGGGCGCGATCCGGCCGTCCGGTCGAAGGCGGTCCGGAGCCTCCTCCTCGGGATCGGCGTCGTCGCCGCGATCATCGCGATCATCTACGCTCTCCGGTCGAGCGGCACCCTCGACTTCTCGATCGCTGCCGCGGCCGATGGCGTCGGGTACCTCATCGTCAGCATCGCGATCCTGTACTTCGCGTACATGTTCTTCGCGGGGGGGCTCGATGCGACGGAGCGCAAGCGCGTCTCGGCGATCTTCGTGCTGTTCATCTTCTCGGCGCTCTTCTGGTCGGGGTTCGAGCAGGCCGGCTCGTCGCTGAACCTCGTTGCCGAGCGGCTCACGGACCGCGTCATCTTCGGATGGGAGATGCCGGCGGGGTGGCTGCAGTCGGTGAACGCCGGTTTCATCATCATCCTCGCGCCGGTCTTCGCATGGATCTGGATCGCGCTCGCGCGGCGCGCCAAGGAGCCATCGAGTCCAGGAAAGTTCACGCTCGGTCTGACCTTCCTCGGGCTCGGCTTCGCGGTGATGATCCTCGCGACGCAGCGCGCGGAGTCCGGCGTCCTCGTCAGCCCGATGTGGCTGGTGCTCACCTACCTGCTCCACACGGTCGGCGAGCTCTGTCTCAGCCCGGTCGGCCTCAGCACCGTGACGAAGCTCGCGCCACACCGAATGGTCGGGCAGATGATGGGGGTGTGGTTCATGTCGATCTCGCTCGGCAACCTCATGGCGGGGCGCGTCGCCGGCCAGTTCGACCAGCTGTCGCGTCCCGAGCTGTTCGGGCGGGTGACCATGTTCACGCTTGGCGGGGCAGTCCTTCTCGCGCTGCTCATCAACCCGATCAAGCGCCTCATGAGCGGCGTGAAGTAGGATGGACGAGCGCCCGCAGTCCGAAGCGAGCCCCGCCGCCAAGCCATCCCGGCAGGTGCTCCAGTTTCCATCGCCGATCGGCCGGGTGTCCGATGGGGGCGCGTCGGCGCAGTCGCCGACACTGGCGGAGGGGGGCGACATTGCGCTGCGCGAGCTCATGGCGGTCCGCGAGATCGCCCATGCGTTCCTCACCGCCGACCGTCCGCAGGAAGTTTTCCAGTTCGCGCTCGAGCGCGTGAGCCCGGTCGTCGGCGCGACGTTCGCCTCGGTGTACCTCGTTGACGGCGCCTCCGAGCTGATGCGGCTTGTCGCGGCGTACAACTGGCCGGCGCGCTACAGGCCGTGGCTTGGCGACATGCGCGTGCGGCTCGGCTTCGGGCCCAGCGGTGCCGCGGCGGGTGAGCGCCGGGCGATCCAGATCCCCGATGTCTTCGCCGACCCATCGCTCGAGGACTGGCAGGAGGTGGCCGAGGAGCTCGGCTTCCGCGCGCTGGTCGCACTGCCGCTGCAAACGCGCACGCGCGTGCTCGGCACGGTGACCTTCTACTTCGCCGACGCCGGTGGCTTCGGCGGCGAGCAGCGCGGCCTGCTGCGGATCGTCGCCGACCAGATGGCGGCGACGGCCGAGAAGGCGGAGCTCATCGCCGAGCTCCAGCGGGCCAATGGCGCGTTGCTCGAATCCAACGCCGAGCTCGAGCGACAGTACATCGCCGTCATCGAAGCGAAACAGGTCAAGGATGAGTTCCTCGCCAACGTCTCGCATGAGCTCCGAACGCCGCTGACCGCGGTGATGGGCTATATCGCCCTGATGCAGGAGGAGCTCTCTGGACCGGTGACCGCGGGGCAGGCTGAGGATCTCGCCCAGGCCCGGACGGCGAGC
>JANPKQ010000060.1:0-15547 GCA_031426115.1 Gemmatimonadaceae bacterium
AGCTCCTTTACTTTCGCCTGGAGATAGGCCAGCTCGCCTGTCAGCGCCTGGTTCTCGCTATGCGCGGCGATCGCCGCTGGCGTCCCGAGCTGGGTCACCACGTAGCCGCCAAAGGTCAGGAAGGCCAGGCCCAGTACGCCGGCGACCCAGAGGGCCACTCGCACGCCACGCTCCGACACGGGAAACTCCCGCGGCGAATCGCTTCCGTGGGGCACGATCATCACTGTCCAGCGGCGTTGAGACATAGGTCCTGGCTTGGGTGTACGGGGGGCAATCCAAGGACTCGCCGTAGAATACCCCCGTAACAGAAAACCGGCCAAATTTTGCTGGCCGCTGAGCCAGAGGGGAAGCTATGAAGGAAAATCAGCGCTGTATGTAACCCGTATCACCAGAACAATTTACCCAGTTGGTGGCGCAATGCTCGGCTTAACTATCGAACGGCCGAGTTCGCCGCGTCTGGACGAGGCTAACGCCCACCCGCCACGCCGGCAACGCACCCCTATTTCGGGTCCTGATCCTTGGGGAACAGCGGCTGACCCCGGGCAACAGTCCATCCCGTGGGGTCCAGGGCGCCGACAGTCTCGAATCGCTGGGCCGCCGCCTCCCCGGACGCCCCAAGCTGACGCCAGAGCTCCTCGGCCTTGGAAGGCATGAACGGGCTGAGATAGACCGCATGGCGGGTCAGGGCGCGAATGAGCGCCGCCAGGACCGCCTCGAGATCAGGCGTGCGCGAGGTGTCCTTGGCGAGCTTCCAAGGGGCCTGCCGGTCGACGTACTCATTGGCTCGGGCGACCGTTCGCCAGACCGCCTGGAGCGCCTCATGAAGGAGAAAGCCGCGACTGCCGTCCATGGCGGCGTGGTACTCCTCGAGGTCGCGTTCATCGGCGGCGTCGAGCTCGTTCCGCGTTCCGGGAGGTACGCGACCTCCGAAATACCGCTCTACCATCGCGATGGCGCGACTTGCGAGGTTCCCCCATGCGTTCGCCAGGTCCGCGGTGTAGCGCTCGTCGAAGCGCTCGAGGGAGAAGTTTCCGTCGCCGTCGAACGGCACCTCCCGCAACAGGAAGTACCGAAGCGCATCCGGGCCGAGGTGCGACACTGCGTCCCCGAGGTCGAGGCGGGCGCCGGCTGACTTGCTGAGTCGCTCTCCGCCGACATTCACGAAACCGTGACCCCACACGCGCTCCGGCAGCTCGAGGCCGGCGGATTCCAGCATGGCCGGCCACACGACGGCGTGAAGCCGGGTGATGTCCTTGCCGACGACGTGGAGCTGGGCAGGCCACCGCTCACCGAAATGCGGATCGGGATAGCCCGTCGCCGTGATGTAGTTGGGCAGCGCGTCGAACCACACCCAGATGACCTGACGTGCGCCGTCGCTCGTCGGCCTGACAAAAGGGATGCCCCAGGTGAGCCGTGCACGACTGATCGAGATGTCCTCCAGCCCCTGTGCCAGGAGGCCGAGGATCTCGTTGCGACGGGCTTCCGGCTGGAGGAACTGGGGACGGTCCTGAAGCAGGCCCGCAATGAATGCGCTGTACCGGCTCAGCCGAAAGAACCAGTTTCGTTCCTCGGTCCATTCAAGGGTCCGGGTCGGGTGCAGGACGCACTTGCCGGCGACGATCTCGTCATCGCGCTTGAACAACTCGCACCCGACGCAGTACCAACCGGTGTACGTCTTTTCGTAAAAGTCGTCGGGACTCCGCTCGAAGGCGCGCTCGACGAACGCGGTGACGCCGTCCTTGTGCGCGGGATCGGTGGTTCGAATGAACTGATCGTACGAGATCGACAGTCGCGACCACATCGCCCGGAAGCTGGCCGCGACCTCATCCACCTGCTGCTGCGGTGAAACGCCGCGCTCCGCGGCGGTCTGCGCGACTTTCTGGCCGTGCTCGTCGAGTCCGATGAGGAAGTGAACGTCGTCACCGCGGAGGCGGTGATATCTCGCGATCGCGTCTGCGCCGATTTTCTCGAAGGCGTGACCGAGGTGCGGATCACCGTTGGCGTAGTCGATCGCGGTGGTGATGTAGAACCGGGGCACCGCTACTCCTCCGTCGATGTGGAGCCCCGTTCCCCAGCCCGCTTGCCGCGACGCCCACCGCGTCGGCCGCGTCTGCGCCGCGCCCGCTGCTCCTCCGTACCGGACGCGGCATCCACGTCGGCCGTGATCTCGAGGGGCGATGCGTCATCCGCGGCAGTCGCAACGCTCGCGATGGGAAGGGGAACCTCGATGACGAGGGACGGCACCGGAACTACGGGAAGCTCCGCGATCGCGCTCGCGACGATCTCGTCCATCGTTTCGGGGGCACCACCGGCGTCGTCCGGCGGATCGCCGCCACTCGCGCCATCGATCTCGACTACCGTGTCGGCCACGCGATCGAGCTCGCGCCGGAGATCCGCGAGCGGAACGACGCGGGTGTCGCCCTCCGGCCCGCGGAGGGTGACGCGGTCGTTGAAGATGTCGTTGGCGAGCACCTTCTCCTCGCCAACGCTCGTGACGAGAATACGCCCTTCCTTGGGGAACCGCTTCCGGCTCTGCACGTAGAACTCGTGCTCGTAGCGCAGGCAGCACATCAGCCGGCCACAGGCGCCGGAGATCTGCGATGGATTCAATGAAAGGTGCTGGTCCTTCGCCACGCCGAGGCTCACCGGGCGAAGCTCGGGAAGCCATGAGGCCGAGCAGTACTGCCGGCCGCATCGGCCGACGCCGTCGAGCCGCTTTGCCTCGTCGCGGACGCCGATCTGCTTCAACTCGATGCGCGTGCGAAACATGGCAGCGAGGTCGCGGACGAGGTTGCGGAAATCGACGCGCTTCTCGGCCGTGAAGTAGAAGGTCAGCTTCTTCCGGTCCCACTGCCACTCGGCGTCGGAAAGCTTCATCACGAGCCCATTCGCCTTCACGCGCTCCATCGCGCGACCGCGCGCGAGCTCGTCCTGATCCCGCAGCTCCAGCTCGCGGCGAGCTTCGTCGCGGCTCGCGACCCGCATCACTCGACGCTGCGGGAGCGCGTGACCGAGTCCATGCGCGCACCGCTCGCAGCGTCCACGCGCGGCGGTTCCCGTCGAGTGCACACGGCCGAGGTCCTCTCCCCGGTCCGCGTCCACGATGACGGGCGCGCCGAACGCGGGCACCGGGCCCTGATCCCAGAGAAAGAATTCGCGGCGGTTTCCCTTGAACGCGACTTCGATGATCTCGGGCGGATTGTCGGGTAGGACCGGGAGGGCCTCTGCGCTCATTCCGAGAACTGACCCATCCGCAGGAACTTCTCGCGCCGGCGCCGGAGGAGCTTGTCCGGCTTCAGGTGTCGCAGCTCCTCGAGATGACGGATCACCGACTCCTGTACGGACGCGGCGGCGACATCGTGGTTCGAATGCGCACCGCCCGGCGGCTCGGGAATGATCTCGTCGATGACCCGCAGCTCGAAGAGATCGGGTGCGGTGATCCGGAGCGCCCGCGCGGCACGGTCGCGCATCTCCGGACTCTTGCCGTCCTTCCAGAGGATCGCGGCGCATCCCTCGACGGTGATCACCGAATAGATCGCGTTCTCCATCATCAGGACGCGGTCGGCGACCCCGAGCGCCAGCGCGCCGCCGGATCCGCCCTCGCCGATGATCGTCGCGATGATGGGAACCTGGAGCCGGCTCATCTCGAAGAGATTGCGTGCGATGGCCTCGGACTGGCCACGCTCCTCTGCCGCGAGCCCTGCCCACGCACCGGGCGTGTCTATGAAGGTGACGACAGGCACGTGGAATTTTTCGGCGAGCTTCATCAATCGAAGTGCCTTGCGATACCCTTCCGGGTGTGGCATCCCGAAGCCGCGCTTCAGGTTTTCCTTCGTGTCGCGGCCTCGCTGGTGGCCGATGACCATGACGGTCTCGCCGTCGAGACGCGCCCAGCCTCCGACGATCGCCGCGTCCTCACCGTACAAGCGGTCGCCGTGGAGCTCGATGAAGTCCGTAAACGCCAGCCGCAGGTAATCCAGGGTGAACGGACGCCGGCTGTTCCGGGCGACCTGCACCCGTTGCAACGGCGTCAGCGTGCGGTAGATCTCCGTGCGCAGCTCCGCGAGCTTCTGCTCGAGCGGCGCGATGGTCTCGGTAACGCTGAGCTGGCGGTCACCCGCGAGCTTCCTGAGCTCGTCGATCTGTTTCTCGAGCTCGGCGATCGGCTTCTCGAACTCCATCGTCGTCGCAGCTGCCATGTCAGCTCCCGCGGACGAGGCGGACGTGCTCTGGTCCGAGCAGCGCCCGCAGTTCGGTGAGGGCCGCGCCGGTGGCCGCCAGCTTCAGCGACCGGGACCGAAAGCGCGCCCTGGAGCCATTGCCATCGCTCCAGCGCAGCTCGAGTGGCGTGGACCCATGGTGTGCCTCGACGACAGCGCGGACATCGTCCATGACCTCGGCGGGCATTCCCGCCCCGAGGATCAGGTCGATGGCGACTGCCATCTGGCCACTGGCCCTCACTTCCTCGAAGCGCGTAATGCCCTCGACAATGAACGTAGCGTTTTCCTCGGTCTGGTCGCGTCTGGAGTATCCGCCTTTGAGGAGCAGCGGAACATCGGTCCGGATACGCTCGGAAAGAACGGACCAGGCTTCGGGGAACACCAGTACCTCGGAAGATCCCGAAAAATCCTCCACTGTCAACCGGGCAAACTCGGCCCCGGTCCGCTTGCTGACCTGACGCTTGATGGCGGTGATGACCACCCCGAGCGTCATCGACCCCTCGGCCCACGTCCCCAGCTGCGCCACCGCATGGGTTGCGAAGAGCTCGCACTCGGCGCGGAACGGCTCCAGGGGATGGCCGGAGATATAGAACCCGAGGATCTCCTTTTCCCGGGTGAGCCGCTCCGATTCGCCTTGCGGGGCGATGTTCGGCAGCGCCGGCGCAATGTTCTCGGCCTTGAGCGGGTCGCCACCGCCGCCGAAGAGGGATCCCTGCCCACTGGCGCGCTCCTGCTGCTTGAGCGATGCCTCCTGGATGGCCGTATCGAGCACGGCGAGGAGCTGGGCGCGGTGGCCTTCGACGCTGTCGAGCGCGCCAGCGCCGATCAGCGCCTCCAGCACCCGCTTGTTGCAGAGGCGGAGGTCGATTCGGTCGCAAAGCTCGAAGATCGTCTTCACCGGGCCGCCGGACCGCGCTGCGATCAACGACTCGATCGCCGACTTCCCGACGTTCCTGATAGCGCCGAGGCCGAAGCGGATTCGGCGTTCCGCAATGACGGTGAACTTGTAGCCGGACTCGTTGATGTCGGGGGGAAGCACGTCGAGGCCGATCTCGCGCGCCTCGTTGATGTACTTCACGACCGAGTCGGTGTCACCGATCTGGGAGGTGAGGAGCGCCGCCATGAACTCGGCGGGATAGTGGGTCTTCAGCCAGGCGGTGTGATACGACAGGATCGAATACGCGACCGAGTGCGACTTGTTGAAGCCGTACCGGCCGAACGTCTCGATCTGACCAGCGATCTCCTCGATGATCTTGCGCGCGTGGCCGCGTCCGATCGCCTTCTCGATGAACTTTCCGAGCTCCGCCTTGATCAGCCCGGAGTCCTTCTTCCCCACGGCCTTCCGCAGCACGTCTGCTTCGGCGAGCGAGATGCCCGCGAGCGTCTGGGCGATGCGCATCACCTGTTCCTGGTAGGTGATGACGCCGTACGTCATCGACAGGATCTCCTTCAGCTCCGGCAGGAGATAGGTGACGGGTTCTTCGCCGCGCTTTCGCTGGCAGTAGACCTTGTGCATGCCCGCATCGAGCGGGCCTGGGCGCATCAGCGCGTTCGAGGCGACGAGGTCGTCGAAGCGGTCCGTCCGCATGCTCCGCAGCATGTCGGTGGCGAGCGGAGACTCGAACTGGAAAACGCCCGCAGTACGCCCTGCGCGCAGCATCCGGTAGGTCTCGGGATCCTCCAGCGGGAGGGTGTCGAGGTCGGGTGCAGTGCCGGTGCGTTGCCGGATTGCGGCGAGCGTGTCCGAGATGACCGTCAGCGTCGTAAGACCAAGGAAGTCCATCTTCAGCATCCCGGCCTTCTCGAGCGCGTTCATGTCGTACTGGGTGACGACGATGTTCTCGTCGGCATCGCCGCCAGAGCCCCTCGAGCTCTGGGTGCACACGGGGACATAGTCGTCGATGGGGCCCGGCGCGATGACGACTCCGGCGGCGTGAACACCGGCGTGCCGCGACAGGCCTTCGAGGGCGATGGCGTAGTCGAGCAGCTGGTGGTAGCGGTCGTCGTTGCGGTACAGCTGTGCGACCTCCGGAACCTTCCGAATCGCCTCCTTCACCGTGAGGGAGTAGTTCGGCATGTTCGGGATCAGCTTCGCGAGCTGGTCCGTTTCCGTCGGCGTGAAGCCGAGCACCCGGCCGACATCCTTGATGACCGCGCGGGACTTCATCGTCCCGAAGGTGATGATCTGTCCTACGGACTCACGCCCGTATTTCTGGCGAACGTACTCAATGACCACGCCGCGCCGCTCGAAGCAGAAGTCCACGTCGATGTCGGGCATCGACACGCGCTCCGGATTCAGGAAGCGCTCGAACAGCAGGTCGAAGCGCAGCGGGCAGACGTCGGTGATGCGAAGCGCGTACGCCACCAGCGACCCCGCGGCTGATCCGCGCCCGGGACCAACGGGGATCCCCTTCTCGCGAGCCGCGCGGATGAAATCGGCGACGATGAGGAAGTAGCCGGCGTAGCCGGTCTTCGTGATGACGCTGACCTCGAAGTCCAGTCGCTCGCGAACCTCCGGCGGAAGCGGATCTCCGTACCGCTCGCGAGCGCCGATCTCGGCGAGTCGCACGAGATACTCGTTCTCGGTGGCCACGCCCTCCGGAAGCGGGAAGGACGGAACCTGGTAGCTCTTCTTGAGCTCCGTGCCCGACTCGTCGGCGATTCGGAGGGTGTTCTGGAGGACGTCGGGGCGGCCGGGAAAGCGATCGATGATCTCGGGCGCACTCTTGAAATACAGGCCCGAGTCATAGCGCATGCGATCCGCTTCCGCCCGGTCCTTTCCAAGGCCGATGCAGAGGAGCACATCGTGCGCGTCGTGATCATCGCTGCGCAGGAAGTGCGCGTCGTTTGTGGCGATGATCGGAAGGCCGAGGTCTTTCCCGAGGGCGAAGATCCGCTCGTTGAGCCGCGACTGGCCTGGCGAGTCATGCGCCTGGACCTCGAGGTAGTAGCGGTCGCCGAACAGGTTCGCGTACCAGCTCGCGGCGTCCCTGGCCGCTGCATAATCGTCGGCGAGAAGGTGCGTGGCGACCTCGCCCGCCATGCACGCCGAGGAGACGGTGAGCCCTTCGCTGTGGCGGGCCAGAAGCTCGCGATCGACCCGCGGCTTTACGTAGAAGCCTTCGGTATAGGCGAGGGAAGAGAGCTTGACCAGATTCCGGTATCCGACCGCGTTTTGCGCGAGCAGGACCAGATGATAGTATGGCTTGGCACCCGGAGCAGGGCGGGATCGGGCACGGCGATCTCCGACGGCGACGTAGGCCTCCATGCCGACGATGGGCTTCAGCCCGGCCTTGCGCGCCTTCTCCTGGAACTCCCACGCGCCGTGGAGGTTTCCGTGGTCGGTGATCGCCAGGGCGGGCTGCTCGAACTCGAGCGCCCGAGCGATCAGGTCGTCGATCCGGTTGGCGCCGTCGAGTAGCGAGTACTCGGAATGACAGTGGAGGTGGACGAAGGACATCGAGGCGAAACATAGCGGCCGGGCGGCGGAGCCGCAAAGCGTTACTCGCGGCGGCGTGCAGCGTCAACTCCCATTGGCCTAAGGGGTTATGGCTGCAATATCCCGCTTCGGCACGCACCACGATCCTTCGGGTATCATCACACCCGTCCCGCAGGGCCTCTCATCCCAATCAGCGATGCTGCGTCGTTTTTTCGCACGACTCCTCCCCCTGTCGTTCGCTGCCGCGTGTGGCGGTGATCCTGCCTCGCCTCCGGAAGCGTCGTACTCGATCGCGATCCACGGAGGGTCGGCGCAGCAGGGGCCCGCGGGCAGCATTCTGGAGCAGCCGCTACAGGTGACCGTCACCGACGTCGCCAACCAGCCGGTGCAGGGAGTGATCGTGCGCTTTCGCGTCGTCGCCGGTGGCGGGTCGCTTACCGATACCATCGGCGTCACTGGCCTCGGCGGCATCGCGCTGACGTTCGCGCGTCTGGGTGGGGCGGTCGGCCCGCACCGTTATGACGCGCTCATCTCGCGCGCGCCGCAGACCAAGGTGACGTTCGAGGTGAACGCGACGCCGGGGGCGACGCTCGTGCGACTCGAGCCGGCATCGGTGAAGGCCGGCGACACCGTCGATGTGGTCGGGACGTATTTCAACATTGATGCGTCGGGCAACGAGGTGTTCTTCGGTACGGTGCCGGCTCGCATCCTCGCCGTCACCGGAGATTCGCGACTGCGCGTGGTGGTCCCCGCGTGCGCAGGGGCCGGGTCGGTGCCCGTTCGCGTCGAGGTCGGGTCGGCGGTGACCAACACGGTTGCCGTGCCGTACACGTCAGCGAACCCGCTCATCACCCTCGCTGTGGGGGAGGGGATCACCGTCAGCAGCACGGAGCTCCGGCAATGCCTCCAGCTTCAGGGGGGCGGGCCGCGCTACCTCGTCGTTCCGCAGTTTGCGTCCGCTGCGGACGATCCGACGGCGACGGCCTTTCGGATCGGTTACGACGGCACGGTCGCACTGCAGTCGGTACAGCCGCCGACCGCGTCCGTCGTGCCGGTGGCGTTGTCGCCGCAGCGACGGATGGACGCTACGATGCGCCGGATCGAGCGAGAGATCGCGCCGCTCGCCGCGGCGCAGGGTGGAGAGACCGATCCCGGCCCGCTCGAGGCACTGACACTCAACAGCACGCGCAGCTTTCGGGTGATCTCGTCGCTGCCGAAGGACGAAGCGCCGCTGAAATTCGCGACGAGCACCGCGCGGCTGAAGTACATCGGCAATCACATCCTCGTGTACGTGGACGACGCCGCTCCGTCGGCGATCGCCGATGCGGACCTCGCGCGGATCGGCCAGCTTTTCGACACGAGGCTGTACGATCTCGATGTCGCACGGTTCGGCAGCGAGTCGGATCTCGATCGCAACGGCAAGGTCATCGTGCTGATGTCGCAGTACGTCAACGCGCTCGTCACGCGCGCGGAGTGCGCCACCGGCTTCATCGCCGGGTACTTCTATCCGAACGACCTGTACCTCCGCAACCAGAACTCCAACAAGGGCGAGATCTTCTACACGCTGGTCCCAGACCCAACGGGGACGTTCAGCTGCCCGCACAGCATTTCGGCCATTCGCCGGCTCGTGCCGGGCACGTTCGTGCACGAGTTCCAGCACATGATCTCCTTCAACCAGCACGTGCTCGCCCGCGGCGGAAGCTCGGAAGACGTGTGGCTGAACGAGGGGCTCAGCCTCATTGCCGAAGAGACGACGGGGCGCGTCTATGAGGCGCTGTATCCGCCGTTTGCAGGTCGCGCGTTCTCGGACAGCGCCGCGATGTTCACCGAGGACGTGATGATCAACGCGTTCAACTATGTGTTCGCGTCCAGGTCCTACTCGGTGACGACGTTCAAGGATTTCGGGGACCTCCAGGAGCGCGGCGCCGCATGGCTGTTCCTGCGGTGGCTTGGGGACCAGAAGGGAGACGACATTTACGGCCGCCTCGTCCAGACCCGCCTTACGAGCATCGCCAATGTGCAGGACAAGGCGCGCGAGAGCTTTCCGGCGCTGTTCGGTGACTTTGCGATTGCCGTGGCGGCCGACATTCCGGGTTTTGCACGCTCGTCGCTCGCTCCGCGGTATCGCTTCACGACCCGCCCCAACGGCATGGATTACAGGACGCTGTTCGACCTCCTCGAGTTCACGCCAAAGCTTGCGCGGAATCCGGTGCAGTTCTCCCAGCTCCAGCCGTACGCGACCGCGTCCACGACGAGCATGGTCCAGGGAACCATGGCGTTCTTCAACCTGCCGACGGCGGCGCTGTCGCAGCCGGGGGTCGGCCTGATCTTCACGGCCGGCGACGGCTCCGCGTTTCCGTCCATCCTCGGAGCGCAGGTCGGGATCGTGCGAGTCCAGTAGGTGACAGGGACCGCGTCGCCGGGGGCGGAGGCGCCGCGCCGTACATCAGCGCGCGGGCGGCGTGCGGCGGCCCGAATCGTGTCTGCGGTCGTGGCGGCGGGCGCAGTCGTGTTCGCGTTGACGCCAACGGGCTGCTACCTGAGCCGCGCGGGTTGGGAAGAAGCCAAGATTCTCGGCCGCCGCCGGCCGATCGCCGCGATCGTTCGGGATACGGCGGTAGACACGACGACGCGCGCGAAGCTCCGTCTGGTGCTCGAGGCGCGAGACTATGCGCGCTACACGCTACGTCTCGACGTGGCAGAGAGCTTCACGACGTTTTCGGCGCTGTCGCGCGATACGCTCGTGCTGCTCGTGTCCGCGGCCCACCGTGATCGACTCGAGCCGTACACGTGGTGGTTTCCCATCGTCGGGCGTGTCCCGTACAAGGGGTTCTTCGATTTTGGAGCAGCCCGCGAGCTCGCGGCGAAGCTGCGGCGCGAGGACTACGACGTCTACATGCGGCCGGCCTCGGCATTCAGCACACTTGGCTGGTTCAACGATCCCCTGCTCTCGACCACCCTCGACACCGACTCGCTCGACCTCGTGAACACGATCATTCACGAGGTCACCCACAACTCCTACTATGGGTCGGGCGAGGCCGTGTTCAACGAGTCGTTCGCGAACTTCGTCGGCGCGCGCGGGGCCGAGGCGTTTTTCAGGGCGCGCGGCGACACGGCGTCAGCGAGGGAGACCGTGCGCCGGTGGGAGGATGAGAAGCTGCTGGCGCTGTTCTGGACCCGCTTGTACGACACCCTCGACTCGGCCTACAAGGCGCATCCGGGAAGTCGGGAGCTGCGGCTGGCGGCGCGGGACACCGTGTACGGCCGAGCGCGCCGCGCCCTCATCGCCGACGTCGGGCCACGGCTGAACAGCATGCCGCCGCGCTACGCGGAGCGAGTGACACTCGACAACGCGGCGCTGCTCGCGCGGCGGGTGTACCTCACCGATCTCGAGCTGTTCGATCGTGCGTGGCACCGCGAGGGCGAGCACCTGCCGCGGACGATCGACCGCATCATCCTGCTTGCAAAGGGTGCGAAGGGTGATCCGTTTGCGGCGGTCACCGCATGGCTCGCTACTACACCGCAGCCGGAGCCCGGACCGCCGAAGGATTGACGGTGTGGCGTTGTGTCTCCGTCCATACGACGCCTTCGCTCTTGTGCGGGCGAGCTCCGCGACGGATCTTGGGGCGCTCACCGCGGCCGTGAATCTCCCCATACCCAGGCAACTCCATGGATCGGTCCTCGATGCACACGATCACGCCGTCCGGCATTGGGTCATCCACCCGCCTGGAGGCGCGCTAGCATGGAGACCACGACCGTCGAGAAGGCCTCGGTGTGGGAGGACTTTCTTGACATCTTCTACGCGCCATCCGCCGTGTTCGCGCGGCGCGAGAACGGCAGCTTTTTCATCCCGTTGCTCGTCGTCACCCTCATGCTCGGGCTGCTGTTCATCGTCAACAGCCGGGTGATGGATCCCATCATGGCGGCCGAGTCGCAGCGCGCGATGGCGAAGGCGATGGCGGAGAACCCGGAGTTCACGCCCGAGATGGCTGCACGGATGAGCGGCATGACGAGCATGATCGCGAAGTTCTCGGCGTTCATTGCGATCCCGCTCATCATCTTCTGCACGGGTGTCGCGCTCTATTTCGTCGGGAAGATCTTCGGCGCCGCCCAGACCTTCCGGGCGGCGCTCGTCGTCGCTGCCTATGCCTACGTCCCGAGGATTCTCGAGGGAGTGTTGGCGGGGGTGCAGGGCTTCTTCGTGGACCCGGCGCAGCTCGACGGACAATATCGGCTCTCGCTTGGTCTTGGACGCTTTCTGGATCCTGACACGGCGTCCCCTGCCCTCATCGGACTGCTCGGCCGCGTGGACGTGTTCACGATCTGGGTCACTGTGCTCCTCGCGATCGGCCTTGCGGTCACCGGCCGGATCTCCCGTCCGAAGGCGGCGTTGGCAGCGACGGTGGTATGGGTGCTCGGCGCGTTGCCCGGGGTGTCGCGCGGCTTGCAGGGCTGAGCGGCCCAGGCCGGCCTAGCGGCTCGAGAACCGACCCCGCATCAGCGCGCGCAAGTCGAGCTGCGGGCCCGGCGGAGCGCTGTCGGGCGCGCTCGGCGCCGAGGCCGCGTCCTGGCCCACGACAACCCGCTGCATCTTCCCGCGCACCCCGCGGTCGATGAAGCGCGACAGCTGGTCGATCGAGTAGTCTGCCCCGCGCCGGGAGGCGTAGGCATTCAGCGGATAGACGATTGCGAGATGATGGCGTGCACGCGTCGTCGCGACGTACATCAACCGACGCTCCTCCTCGGTCTCGTCGTCGTTCCGCAGCGCGCGTGTTGATGGAAACCAGCCATCGGCTGCCCAGATGAGGAACACCGCGTCCCATTCCTTTCCCTTTGCGCTGTGGGCCGTGCTGAGGATGAGGACGTCATCCTCACGCTCCGACCCTCCTGCGACGTCCTGGGTGGACTGGGGCGGTTCGAGCGCCAGCGCCGAAAGGAAGGTCGCACGGTCGGGATAGCCGCCCGCGATCACCTGGAGCTGCTCGAGGTCCGACAGCCGGGCCTCCGGGCGATCGTAGCGGTCGCGCAGGACGTCGTCGTACAACGTCCGCACCCGTGCGATCTCGGCCGTTACCTGCGTCGCGCCGGCAACGGTCCCCGCGCGCAGGCCGTCCAGGAGGGCAACCAGCGCGGCATGTGCCGGCCGGGCGCGTGGAGGTGGGGCATAGCGCCCGAATGCGCTGGACTGCCACGCCAGGCTCGCCATCGCGTCGATCGCAGCGCGCGCCGTGGCGTCGCCGATACCGGGGAGCAGGAGCAGAATGCGATACCAGCTGACCTCGTCGCGGGGATTCTCGAGAATTCGCAGGAACGCGAGCACGTCCTTGACGTGCGCGGCCTCGAGAAACTTGAGGCCGCCCCATTTCTCGAAGGGGATCTTCCGCGCGGCGAGCTCGATCTCGAGGTCCGCCGACATGTACCCGGCGCGAAAGAGCACGGCGATCTCGCGCAGCGGCGTCCCGTCCTCGTGCAGCTCGAGAATCCGGTCCACGACGAACCGGGTCTGCTGGCGCTCGTCCTGCGCCGTGACGAGCCAGGGCTGCTCTCCCCCGGTCTTCGTCGTGAAGAGGTTCTTGGTGAACCGCTCGGGCGCACGCAAGATGATCGTGTTCGTGACGTCGAGGATGGGCTGGGTCGAGCGGTAGTTGCGCTCGAGGGTGACCACCGCCGTGCCCGGGTGCTCGCGCGGAAAATCGAGGATGTTGCGCACGCTCGCGCCGCGGAACGAGTAGACGCTCTGCGCGTCATCGCCGACGACCGTGAGGTTGTGGTGCGTTGCGCACATGCCGCGGAGGATGCGCGCCTGGAGGACGTTGGTGTCCTGGTACTCATCGACCAGGAGGTGATCGTAGAGGCCGGCCACACGGGCGCGGAGCTCCGGCGAGTTTTCGAGGAGTAGCGCCCAGAATAGCAGGAGGTCATCGTAGTCGACGAGGTTCCGCTCCGACTTTCGCGATGTGTAGTCCGCGAAGATCCGGGTGATCGGATCGAGGTACTCGGTGAACTGCGGCATCTCGCCGCCGATGATGTCGGCGACGTCGCGCTCGGTATTGATGTGGCGCGAATAGATGTAGTGCAGCGTCTCCTTCTTCGGAAACCGCTTCTCCTTCCGCACGGCACCAAGTTGCGCGCGGGACAGCTGCATCAGGTCCGCCGCGTCGCCCTGGTCCATGATGATGAAGTCGCCCGAGAGTCCCGCCGCCGGCCCGAAGCGGCGAAGCAGGCGGTGCGCCGTGGCGTGGAACGTCCCGCCGTGAACCCGGCTGCTCGCGGATCCGACGAGCTTCGCGGCCCGGGTCAACATCTCGCCGGCCGCGCGCCGCGTGAACGTCAGGAGGAGGATGCGATCGGGGGAGACGCCGCGCTCGATGAGATGGGCGACGCGGTATACGAGCGTGCGCGTCTTGCCCGTGCCGGCACCGGCGATGATCAGGAGGGGACCATCGCCGTGCATCGCGGCCGCGGCCTGGGCCTCGTTCAGCTCGGCGGAGAAATCCGTCCGGCGACCGGCGTCGGGCTCACGGGTGCGCGGGGCATAGATGCGCGGTGCATCGGACATGAGGAGAATATAGCCGGGGGCCGAAGATTCGCCGTAACCACCGCGGTGCCGACGAGTACGCGCCGCCGCAGCACATCTATGTCTTCGAGGCGTTCCTGAACGTGTTGATCTCGCGCTGGGTCACGGCGTCGCTCGCGTAGCGCTCCTCCCGCCATGGATCCCCGCGCATGTGGTATCCATTGCGCTCCCAGAAGCCGGCTTCGTCGGCGGAGAGCAGCTCGAAGCCACGCACCCACTTTGCGCTCTTCCAGAAATACAGGTGGGGAACGACGAGGCGGAGCGGCCAGCCGTGTTCCGGCGTCAGGTCCGCGTCGTCATGACGCCAGGCAAGGAGGTTCTCGGGCCGGTCGAGATCCGACAGGGGCAGATTCGTCGTAAATCCCTGCGCCGCTCGCACCAGCACGTGGGTCGCCTCCGGGCGCGGCATCGCCCGGCGAAGCAGGAGCTCCACCGGAACCCCTTCGAAGCGATTATCGAGTTTGCTCCACCGTGTGACGCAATGGATGTCGCAAAGTGTCGTACGCCGCGGGAGGGCCGTGAGCTCCGCGTGAGACAGGGCGAACGGCTGCTCGACGAGCCCCTCGATCTCCAGCTTCCAGCGTAAGAGGTCCACGACGGGGACGTCGCCATAGTGGAGAACGGGCCATTTGCGCGTCACCGTCTGCCCTGGGGGCACCCGCCGGCTCGCTTGGGTGCGTGCGTCGATCAGGTCCGCCGGGTCGGTCACGCGCCCCGGCGGTTCGCGGCACTCACCGCCGGGGGTCGCGCGTCGGCGCCGGCGGCGCGAAGGTAAAGGGGAGCTGCATCAGCTGACGGACGCGCTTGCCCCCACGCCACGCCGGGGTGAACCTCGCGGCAAGCACTGCCTGACGGACGGCCTCGGTGAACCGGTAGTTCGTCGAGAGCACCGCACCGAACGTCCCCATGTCGGCGCGGCCGTCCACATCGACGACGAACTCGACGATGACGCGGCCGCCGACGGACGCGCGAAAGAGCGAGTCCGGGTAGGCCGGCTGAACGGGGTGCGCACTATCGGACGCCGCAGGCGTGTCGACGCCATCGGCGGTGTACAGCTTGAGTGACTCGATCAGCTCCGCAAGCGCTTCTGCCGAGACACGCTGGGTGGACTTCGCGCGGGGCTCCGGAATCTTCGTCCAGACAGCGATGACACCGCAGTTCGACTTGCCGCGAACCCACGTCAACTCGGCCGGCACGGTCGCAGGTCCCGGGTAGACCTCGATCCCGGCGAGTGTCGTGACGGAGAACATGTCCGGATCGAGGTATGCCGCGCTCGCCGGGGCGCCATCGACCCAGACGAGCGGCGAGCAG
>JANPKQ010000061.1:0-7487 GCA_031426115.1 Gemmatimonadaceae bacterium
TTCGCCCGCGCCGGCAACGCCGACGCACAGGGTTGCAACACGGAGCAGCGACCTGATCATCGCGCGCGGCCGCTTGCGAACGGCGTAGGACGCCGCGCCGCGGCAACGCCGGACACCGGCGTCGGAGTCTGCCAACTCAGCTCATCCAGGACAACCTCGGGCTCCGCCCGGAGTTCCGCCCGGCGCGCGCCGAGTCGTGAGAGAATCACCGCACCAAGCCCCGCTGTGATAGCTACCCAGGTCACCGCTGCAGCGACGAGCCGAAGAATCGCCGCGGCCAGCGGCGACCACGCAAAGCCGCCCGCGATGATCCAGAGTGCAAACAGCGTAAATACGCCGATCATCAAGGCGCGCAGCGACGTCGCCCGCGCCGTGAGCGCTCGCGATCCACGCCGCCGCGCAATCGCACCGCCAACTACCACGGCGACGGCGAGAAACCCTAGTGTGAGTGCTCCGGCAGCTGCCAGCGCATACGCGACGATTGCGAACGGGATGAGCAGGATGCCGAGAATCGTCAGCGCGAGCGCGACGCAGAGCAGCAGGCCCACCGGCAGCAGCGCCAGCTCGGCGGCGATCCCCACGACGAACGACCGGGACAGGCGACGCTCGAGCGATTCCACGACACCATCCAGCGTCGGGCCGGCGAAGATCAGCACACCGATACCGAGCACCAGGATGATCCCGAGGGTGCCAAGTGTGACGCCGAGCGGCCGCCATGTTCCGGCCACACGGGCTGCCACGGGGGCGGCCGCCGCCGTGAGATTCCCGTTGAGGCGCATCACCGAGCCGGTCACGACCCCAGCGACGCGCGTCTCGCCGCGAACGGAGAGTACGTCGCCGTTCACGCGTCCGCTGTCCCCGACGATCACGTTGCCGTCGATGGCGACGGCGTCCCCGTCCACCGTGCCGAGGACCTCGAGGTCTCCGCCCCAGCTGGCGAGAGGCCCAGTGACCCGCGCACCGCGCGCCACGGTTCGCGCACCCCGGACGATACTATCCGCCGGAGGGAGCTCGATCTGCTGCAGGTCGCGTCGGATCTCGCTGACGATCCGATCGCGGTCAGCGTTGGCGGCCGGTTGGGATTGCCCATGAACGGCGGACGCCGGCGCAAGCGCGATGATCAGCGCTGCGCCGGCAAGAATCGCGACCCGCACCTACCGGTCCCGACGCGATGCTGCGACAGCCGCGCGGAGCCCGCCGGCCGCGAGCGCCCCTGACAGGAGCACCGCCACCGCCGCCACCGCGATCCCGGTGGCCCCGCTCGCGCTCAGCGCCCCGACGGCAGCGTCACCGAGGACGCTGCCAGCCACGGCATCGAGCGCACCGTAGCTCGCGTCCCGAACCCGCTCCAGCAGGAGCTGACCGAGGAAGAGCAGGGCGTCGAGCCGAGTAACGAGGAAGACAGAGACAACCGTCAGGAGGAGGGCCACGGTGGAGGCCGCGACGCCCATCAGCACGCGCGCCGGTCCGGCAGCGGGGAGCACCCGCCGGGCGCTCTCCAGGGCCGCCACATGCCACGGCTGGAACACCTGCGTACGCGCCATGACCCGCTCCGCGAACAGTGGGGAGGGGGAAAAGTGCGGCAGGTGATCCAGGGCGTCCACGACGGCGCGCGCCGATTCGAGCTCGGCCGAGCAACGGTCGCAGGTCGCGGCGTGAGCCCGGAGGGGCGCCATTCCGAACCCGACGTCCCCGTCGAGGAGCAGGTCTATTTCGTTGGGCAGCAGGTGTCGATGATTCACAAAGCCTCCGGAGAGTCGTACGCTCCCGGCAGCGGGGTGGTTTCAGCTTTTTTTGGCGTTCTCCAATGCCCTCGAAAGGACAATGCAAGGAGGTCGCCGGCAGGTGTGACGATGGTCACTGACGGAGGTGGCCGAGGGAATCGCGGAGCTGGATCCGCGCGCGGTGGATGTAGGTCTTCACGGTTCCGAGGGGCAGGTCCAGGGTGGCAGCGATCTCCTCATACGAACGGCCTTCCACGTGACGCAGCATGATGCACGAACGGTACTCCGGCCGAAGCTGCGCGATCGCCTTTTCGATCTCGCTTCCCAGCTCCCTCGCTTCCATTTCCTCGAGCGCCGACTCCTGACGGATCGCGACGTCGAAAGATGTCGCCTCGGCCTCCGCCGCGGTTGCCGCGTGGGGAGACCCGTCCATGCTGATGGTGACGATCTGGCGCTTGCGGAGATGGTCGATCGCGATGTTGTTCGCGATCTTGAACAACCAGCTCGAGAACTTGAACTGGGGCTGATACCGATCGACGTTGTTCAGAACCTTGATGAAGGTCTCCTGTGCGAGCTCTTCTGCCGTCTCCCGATCGCGCACCATTCGGAAGACGAGGGAGAACACGGGACGCTCGTAGCGGCGGACCAGTTCGCGGAACGCGGACTCGCGGCCCTGCTGGGCAAGCGATACGACATCCGCATCAGGAAGATTCGCGAGCTCGAGGAGTGGCGGCATGACGGGCGGCGAGGACACCGGCGGAGTGTCACCCGCCGCGATGGAGCCGTGACGAAGCTATCGCGACCGTCGGCGGAGGGCCAGCGGTTTCCTTGCCCCGTGTGATGCAGCCGGGCAACTTACGCGCAATGGTGACGACGAATACAGCGATCGACGAAGCGCGCGCCGCGGCAGCCGGTGGTGCCGCGAAGCGCGCGTACGTCAAGCGGATCTTTTCCGAGATCGCGCCCCGGTACGACCTGCTCAATCATCTGCTCAGCTTCAGCATCGACAAGCGATGGCGAATCCGGGCTATCTCGGCGCTGGACTGGCGCGCTCGCCCCGACGGCGTCTACGTCGACCTTTGCGCCGGGACGCTCGACGTCAGCGCCGCGCTGGCGCGGCAGCCTGGGTTCGCGGGAACGATCGTCGGCGCGGACTTCGCCGAGCCGATGCTGCGCGCCGGTGCGTCGAAGGTGTCCCGGTCCGCGGTCGCGCCCGTCGTCGGCGACGCCCTCCAGCTCCCGCTACGGGATGGAACCGCCGCCGGTGTGATCGTCGCGTTCGGGATCAGGAACCTCGCGAACCTCGACGAGGGCCTACGCGAAGTCGCCCGCGTCCTTCGTCCCGGCGCGCGGTTCGTCATTCTCGAGTTTGCGACGCCGCGCCTGCCGATCGTTCGCACGGGCTATCGAATCTACTTTCACCACGTCCTCCCGGCGATCGGGCGCGTCGTGAGCGGTCATCCCACTGCCTATCGCTACCTGCCGGAATCGGTGGACCGGTTTCCCGAAGCCGCCGATCTTGGTGACCGAATGCGCGCCGCGGGATTCACGAACGTGAAGTGGAGCGCATTGTCGTTCGGCATCGCGGCCGTGCACGTGGGTGAGCGCGCCCCATGACGCCGCGATCCGCGTCGGCCGGGCGCCAGGTCGTCGGCCTCATATCCGATACCCACGGACTGCTGCGGCCCGATGTCTTCACTGCGCTCGCGGGAGTGGACCTCATCCTCCACGCCGGCGATGTCGGCGGCGATGACATCCTGGATGAGCTGTCAGCGATCGCGCCGGTACATGCGGTGTTCGGCAACACCGATCCGGTTGGACACCCGCGGCTCGGGGAGCGGATCGATCGCGACCTTGGCGGCGTGTCGATTCACGTGAGCCACGGGCACGAGGTGGGCAGCCCGACACCCGAAAAGCTGCTCGCGGCGTACGAGGCCGATGTCATCATCTACGGCCACACCCACAAGGGGCTCATATCCCGCCAGGGGGAGCGTCTCGTCATCAACCCGGGTGCCGCCGGTCCCCGGCGCTTTCACCTGCTCCCCAGCGTCGGGCTGCTTCGCATTCACAACGGTCGCGCGGATGCTGAGCTCGTCTCACTGGAGGGCTGAAGGCGTCGCCATGATGCGCTCGACGGGTCTTGCCGCCCGAGCGTCTTCCTCTCAATCAGACGGGCGCGTCAGATCACCCGGAAGTGTGAAGCCGGGTAGAGGAAGTCATCACCGCTGTCGTCGTTGATCCGATAGAACGCGCCATCGGCCTCGATCCCCAGGAGCTCATAGATCCGGCCGAGGGTCAGGTCGTGACAGCCACCCGGCTCTTCACAGCCGGGGTAGGTGAGCCATGGACTGAGGCTGATGCACTGCACCAGCGTCGTCGGTTGCCAGGTAGTTGCCATTGAATCTCCGACATCGAGATCTGCCGCGTCCGGCCCACCTGAGCGGAGGCGGTGTGCGGCTGCTGGCAACGAGAATTGCAAGAGACTCGCCACGTCGGCGAATCATGCGGTACGACGCGTGCCCCACGCCGTCGCCGACCTGGTCCGGTCCAGCTCCTTCGGGAACCGGCGGAACCACGACGAAAGGAGCAACAGCTCGTCGATCTCGTGTGGCGGAACCGCTCCGGTGACTCGTTCGACCGGTCGGAAGACATCATCGACGAGCTCGCGGATCCGGCTGCGCTCCGTCCGCGTCCGCGGTGCCGGCTCCTCGGCGCGGACCTGTCCGCGACGGATCACGTAGACACGATCGTCACCGTCGTGCCCTGGCACGGTGTAGACGAACGAGAGCGTCTCGACGGCGAAGCGGAGCCGGCCGAATTGCTCGCGAAGCATCTCGAGGCGGTGAAGCTTGTCGCGCAGCGTTCCGGCGCGCTCGAACTCCAGGCGCTCGCTGCTTTCCTCCATCTCCTGGCGCAGGCGCTCCATCGGCCCGTCGTTGGCGCCTTCGAGGAACGCGCGCGCCAGCCGGATGCGCTCCATGTATTCGAGCTCCGAGCACGCACCAATGCACGGCCCGAGGCATCGCTTGATCTCGAGTCGAATGCACCCCGGGGTTCTCGGCAGCAACGAGAACATCTCCCCCTGGTCGGAGAACACCATGTGGCGGTCCAGCGAGCAGTCGCGGAGGCCCAGGGCATCGTTGAGCTCGCGGACCGCCTCCCCGATGCGCTGGGCGCCGTGAAACGGGCCGTAATACACCGAGTTGTCATCGGTCCCGCCGCCGCGCACCACGAGCAGCTTGGGCGCCGTTCCGCGCGTCACCTTGATGAACGCGTAATGCCGGCCATCCCGCTTCATGGCGACGTTGTAGCGGGGCCGGAACTTCTTGATGAGGCGCAACTCGCGCAGCAGTGCCCCGAATTCGCTCGGCGTGTACTCCCAATCGATGCTGTGCGCCGCACGCAGAATCCGGCTCCCCTTTTCGGCGGGGAAGGCGCACCGGAAGTAGCTCAGGAGGCGGCTGCGAAGCTGCTTCGATTTCCCGACATAAAGGACCTCACCGTCCTCGGCGATCATTCGGTAAATGCCGGGCCGATCCGTCGTGCCGCTCTTCACCAGCGCGCGCATGGCCGCAAGCTGCTCGTCCGACGTTCGCGGACGGCGCTGCTCGGTCAGGACTGACATCGCACACACATCACGGTGGCTCTTCCGTCGATCGCGTGGGTCTCCACGAGTCGCGACTCGCAGCGGGGACACGCCTCGCCACCGCGCCCGTAGACCGCGAGCCGCTCGGCGAATCCTCCCCGGCCGCCGTACGCGTCGCGAAAATCGCGGAATGTCGTCCCACGGGCAGCGATGGCCTCGGTGAGCACCGTGACGATCGCGGTGTGCAGTGCGGCGATCTCGGGCTCGCGGATCGCCCGTCCCTCGCGGGAGGGGTCGATTCGCGCCCGCCACAGGGCTTCATTCGCGTAGATGTTGCCAATACCGGCCACCCGCCGCTGGTCCATGAGCACCTTCTTCACCGACTGCGCCGAACCCCGAAGAAGAGCCGATAGATGGGTCGGCGAGAAGGCCGGGTCAAGAGGTTCCGGCCCGAGCGCCATGGTATAGGCGTCGAACCGTGCCCGGTTCATGAGGGCAACGGTGCCCAGCCGGCGCACGTCCCGGTAGCGCAGGGTGCGGCCGTCATCGAGCGTCAGCTCGACCGCGGTGTAGTCACGCGCCTCGTTCGCGGCCGCGGGCGTCTCGACGAGGAGGGCCCCGGTGAACCGCGGCTGGACGACGATTCGGTCGCCCGTCGAGAGATCGATGACCACCAGCTTGGCACGTCGCCAGCACCGCTGGACCGACGCGCCCCGCAGCCGCTTCGTGAGCGCTCGCGCCGTGATTTCGCGAAGGACATCCGGTCGCGCCACCGCCACATTCACAATGACCGCACCTCGGAG
Organism: Gemmatimonadaceae bacterium; assembly: GCA_031426115.1. Lineage (GTDB taxonomy): Bacteria > Gemmatimonadota > Gemmatimonadetes > Gemmatimonadales > Gemmatimonadaceae > JANPKQ01. Next base: position 6,114 of record JANPKQ010000061.1, read on the forward strand.
CAACGCATCGAGGTCGCGGGCGATCGTCTCGGTCTCAGGAAGCTCCGGCAATCCGTGAGACCTCGCGCCACCCGATGTCGCTGCGGAGCTGGGCGCCCGGAAACCGAACCGCCCGCGCCACGTCGAGGCTGGCCGCGCGCGCGGCTTCCATGGTCTTCGCGACGGCGGTGACGGCAACGACGCGCCCGCCGGCGGTGCGGAGTGTCCCGTCGGCGCCCCTCCGGGTCCCCGCGTGGAAGATCTCGACGCCGCGAGGCACGGTGGGCAGGTCGATCGGCGCACCGACCTGGGGTGCGTCAGGATAGCCGGGCGCAGCGACCACGGTCGTCACCGACGCGTCCTGGCTCCAGGCCAGCGGCGCAAGGGTGGAGATCCCCGCTCCTGTGGCCACCGCAACCAACGGCTCGAGGAGGCTGCTCCGGAGCAGCGGGATGATCGCCTGGGTCTCCGGATCTCCGAACCGGCAGTTGAACTCGACCACCCGGGGCCCCTCCGCCGTGAGCATCAGTCCGGCATACAGGAGTCCCGTGAATGGTGTCCCGTGCTCCCGGAGCACTGAGAGCGTCGGCAGGAGGATGTCGCGCCCGATCCCACCCAGCAGCTCGGGCGAGGTGATCGATACCGGAGCGTACGCACCCATGCCGCCGGTGTTCGGGCCTTGGTCCCCGTTGAGGAGGCGCTTGTGATCCTGAGCCGGGAGCATGGTCATGAACGAGGTGCCATCCGTGATCGCAAACAGCGACAACTCTTCGCCTTCCATGTATTCCTCGATCAGGACTTCGGCGCCTGCTGGACCGAGTTTCCCCTCGCGGAGCATGCCATCGATCGCAGCATCCGCCTCGGCCATGCTCCCACAGACAATGACGCCCTTTCCGGCGGCCAGCCCAGAGGCTTTGACGACGACCGGCACTCCCAGCCTGCGAGCGGCAGCCTTCGCTTCCTCCGGGTCGGTGTGGCGGCTGGCGAATGCGGTCGGGATCCCGGCGCGGAGCATGAGCTGCTTCGTGAATGCCTTGGATGTCTCGACCGTCGCGGCCGCGCGCGTTGGCCCGAAGATGGGGAGCCCGTTGTCCCTGAATCGGTCGATGATGCCCGCGGCGAGGGGCGCCTCCGGTCCCACAACGGTGATATCGATCCCCTCGCGCGTTGCCAGCGCTGCGAGCGCCTCGACGTCGATGGCCTGGATCGGCACGTAGCGGGCGATCGTCGCGATTCCCGGGTTGCCCGGAGCGGCAAGAAGCTCCAGCGCAGGATCATCGCGCTGGAGCTTCGAGAGGAGGGCATGTTCACGGCCTCCCCCGCCGACCATCAGCAGCTTCATTTCGTCGGGCCGCGGAACGCCTCGCTGAAAGCGCCACGCGCCCGGTCGAACAT
>JANPKQ010000062.1:0-9679 GCA_031426115.1 Gemmatimonadaceae bacterium
GCCGCACGCAAGCGTCACCATCGCCCCGATCGCCGCCGCGAGTATCCCGGGTCTCGTGCGCATTCTGCGCGGGCTGCTCAGCATTCGTCCAGTCGCGCGATGTCGGACGACCCAACCGCTACAGGTGGAATCTCCCGTGACCGGAGCACATAGGTATCCGTTCCATCGCAATCCGTCGCGAGACTGAGCGTGTCACCGACGTAGCGAAACGGCATGCTTCCGTTCCACCAGCGGCCGTCGCGGCAGGCGAGATGCAGGGCCATGCCGGGAGCCGGTGCTTCCCACGTACCGCATGATTCGAGAGCGCTCGGCGTCCCCCGTACGGAACGACGAGTGAACGCCGGGCTTTTTCCGCGACAGTAGCTCCGCATCTCATGCACCGTCACGAACTGGCCAGCTGCGTCCAGCTCGAGAGTTGCCGCAGACTGCCATTCGGCGCAGCACGAATCCTCGAAGAGGCCTCGGATGAGGTTGGCCGAGTCGGTGGCGCTCTGCGCCTTGCGCAGGTCTTCCTCTTCATCCGAGGTCTCTGGGCTTCGCTCGTAGATCTCGAAGAGGACCTTGGCAGAGTCACGCCAATCGCGGGCGGCGTCTACGACATCCCACGGGAGTGAGCCATCAACCCGACTGCGTACGGCACCGGAATCATCGAACAGCGGCTCGCCTCGCACGAGAACGAGCTCGTAGGTGCCCGCGATGAAGCGCGGATGCGTTCCGGTGTCGGCGGCGACGCGCTCCGCCGCTGCCTCGCCCCCAGGAACAATCGAGTCAGCGTCGGCGTCCCGCGATGGGCCTTCCGAGCATCCGACGCCGAGGCTGACCGTGCAGCCCAGCGCCAAAACCAGGATGACCCGCGTCGTGTCCATGGGCGCGACCTCGCGCGATTGAAGGCTACAGTGGTGATGCGAACGCCAGCTTGAATCCGTCCGGATCGTGTACGCGAAACGCGCGCATGCCCCACGGCATGTCGGCCGGCTCGGATTCGAGCGTCGAACCGCCCTCCCGAATCCGGTGCGCGATGGCATCGACGTTCTGCGTGGTCGTGATCATCAGGGAGAATCCCGCGCCCTTCACTCGGTCCGCACCCTTGGCGCCATCATCCTGATTGAGAAGGATGCGCACATCGCCCGCGGTCAGCACTACCGAGCGCAGCGAGCCCTCGCGCTCATGCTGCTGGGCGACGGTGAATCCGACGACGTCCCGATACCAGGCCATGCTCTTCGCGATGTCCTTTACGGTGAGCGAGGCAGACAGTGAGCGCCCGCTGAGAGGCTCGGACTGGCCGTTGGAGCTGTGACCCGGGGAAGCTGCTGCGTTCATGGTCGTTGGGTTGGATGGCAGGGAGAGATCCTTTGACAATAACAGGCGGTCAGCGAGGCGTTGCGCCCACCGCGAGGGCAGCCTTCCGAACGTGTCCGTCCGGATCATCTGCCAGTCCCCGCACCGCCTCTCGCAGCTCGGGCAACCCCGAGCGGCTGGCGAGATCGCATGCCCATGCCCGATGCCGCGGTAGCGGATCGCTGCGCCACATCTCGACGAGCGTGGGCCACCAGTCCGACGCCGTGCGGCTGTGCAGGATGAACGCTGCCTCCCGGCGCACGCCCTCGTCGGGATCTCCGCGGTGGACCTCAATGACAGGCGCAGTACACTCCGCAATCCAGAGTGCGTCGATCGCCCTGAGCGCTGCCCCTCGAGTCGCCACGTGGGGCGCATGGAGAAGCGCGAGCACGACTGGACGGAGCTCGGTCAGCGTCGAGGCCGCGATAGCGGAGCAGGCCGCATGCACCACGTACGACGACGGATCGTGCAGCGCCGCACGAAGCAGGGCTGTCGCCCGCGCCGCCGCGGGACGGTGCTGCCCGAGCGACTCGATCGCCGCGCGCCGAACGGTCCAGTCACGTGACGCGGCAAGCTCGGTGAGCGCATCATGCGCCTCGTCGAAAGGCGATCGGCCGAGCGCCGCGATCGACCGCCACCGCTCGGACCCGTCGCCGCGAGCGGCCGCGAGGAGGTCGGTGAGCCTCGAGCGGGCAGCCGCGTCGTCCCCCGCTACCGGATCCAGGTGCCGAGCCGGCGCCAGCGGATCTCCGTGAGCGCACGGAAATAGTCGAGGCCCGACTCGCGATCGTACGAGTAGTACACGAACGTCGGCGTGCCGCGCAGGTTGGCGCGCGGCACGAGCCCGTAGTAGCGGCTGTCCACGGAGTTGTCGCGGTTGTCTCCCATCATGAAGAACATCCCCGAGGGAATGACGAGCGGCCCCCAGTCGTGCAGCGAGGGATTCGTGACAGGTGGACCGAAGCGCGTTCCCTTCACCTCGACCGCGTGCTGCCACGCGAACAGGGGTTCCCGACGGTCGGCGGACGAAACGGGCAGGGTGAACTCGGTGTTCCTCGCCGGCAACACATCGCCGTTCACCATTAGCTCGCCGCGGCGCATAAGCAGAGTGTCGCCCGCAATGCCGACGATCCGCTTGACGAGCATGGGCGTCACGTCGTCCGGGGTGATGCGAATCGCCGGGTGCTGCGGCGGTGACACGAACACCACGACATCCTCGCGTCGCGGCGTCGCATACCCTGGCAGCGACACTCCGGTGAACGGGATGTGCGGGCCGAAGCGAAGCTTGTTCACGAAGAGCATGTCGCCGACCTGAAGCGTCGGCTCCATGCTTCCGGTCGGAATCCGATAGGCTTCGGCGAGCGCTACGCGGGCCGTGAGGAAGATCGCGATGATCGGGAGAACGCCAAGGATGGTGGCCCGGAGGCGGGTCATGAGGCCGATCGTCGGTGGAGCCACCCCACCCTCACGGCGCTGGAGCTCCCGGCGCTTCGCGGCTTTCCTGCGACTCTTGCCCATCGGTCAGCGGCCCCGCCGCCGTGCGCGCCGCCGCGCCGGGAGCGGCGTGATGCGGTTGCCGCTCGCGCGAACCAGTCGGTTCAGCACATCCGGAGGAAGCTCGCCATGCTCCAGCCAGATGCTGCCGAGGGCTCGCCTGAATCGCGGGTCACTCGCGGCTTCGGTCTCGATCCGATCGATGAGCGCCGGGCCATGCTCCACGACGGCGTGCTCCAGCGGGCCAGCGGCGACGTTGCCGATCAACGCGTCGGGCGCTCGCTCGACGAGGTCGAGGATGAGCGCCCAGATGTCGTCGGTGCTGCTGTTCCAGACGGCGTCGTCCACCGCTTCCCACGCCCAGAAGTCGGCCTCGTCGTCGAACCCCGCCGCAGCATGACGGAAGTAGGCTTCGATGACGGCATCGCGCCCGGCAAGACCGGGGCGACGGTCCAGGATGTGTTGAATCACTGTGGTACCTCGCGAGGTGGGAAAGCACCGCGATCGCTCGGGGGAACGACCTGGGCTATCCGGTTGGGGCCGGTCTCACCATTTCCCCCTCTACGCGCGTTCCCTGCCCGGCGTTCGCATCACGGGACCTGGCGCGGAAAGGAGGTGACGGATGATCGCGCCAAGACCGCCCGTCCGCTACCCACCGATCTCCCCATTCGCACGCGCCAGAGCCAGTAGACCATGGTCCCCAGCACGAGGAGCATCGGAATCGCCATGGCAGGGATGCGGACCGGTTTGGGAATCATCCGCGCCACCTGGACGGAGAACGACAGCGCCGCAATGAACAGCGCGAAGCACATGCGCCAGAGATGCCGTGCGAGGCGGGCCGGGCCCACGTGCGCACCCGAGCGCATGACCCTGATGTCGCCGAGAGCGGCAAGGGTCCCGATGCTGCCGAACATGAAGAACGGGAAGGCCGGCATACCGTTTCTCGTTCCGCCGTTGGCGACTGCCTGAAAGCCGAAGGTCAAGTCAACAAGGCCGAACCCCAGCGCCAGCAGCATGAGCCCGACGTCGAGCCAGCGCGTCCCGGCGATCGGCCGAACCGTCGTGAGGCCGGTGATGACGAGGTACGCCGTAAGCGCACCGGCCGGCAGGTTGATCGTCGGTGCGACTCCCCGCGCCATCGAGATCAGCATTCCGAACACACACATCGCCAGCATCGCGTAGACGAACACCATCCCGCTCCTGCGATGCGCCAGGGCGCCCTTCGCCGCGTAGAGTGCGACGTAGCCGGTGATGAGTCCAAGGGTACCCGTGAGGATGTGGACGAGCAGGATCATTCGCATCGCAGAGTCTCCTCATGGGATTCGTTCCTATTGGATTCCCATACGAGAGCAGCTGGGCCTTGGTTTCGCGCCCGCCGACCCTGGCTCGCTAGGTCCGCATCGCGATCGCCGGGTCGATCCGCGACGCGCGGAGCGCCGGAATCCAGCAGGCGCCGATGCCGATCGCCGCCATCGTCAGCGTCACGCCGACCAGCGTCACCGGGTCGTGCGGCGCGATGCCGAAGAGCAGACCCCGCAGGACACCGCCCGCCAGGAGCGCACCGACGACACCCAACGCGAGACCGATCGCCAGCAGGGTGCCGCCTTCCTTCAGGATCATGCGCTGCACCTGGCCGCGGTCGGCGCCGAGGCTCATGCGGATCCCGATCTCGCTGGTCCGCGCACTCACCGAGAACGCGAGCACACCTGCGATCCCCACGGCGGCGATGAGCACCGCGAGGATGCCGAACGCCGACACGAGCGCGGCGTTCAGCCGGCGCGGCGCGACACTCTCGTCCTTGATCTGTGCAACAGTCATCACGTTCTCGATGGGCGCCGTCGGCGCGATCCGCCGGACGACCCGCATCGCCGCCGCCGTCAGCTCGGCGATGTTGCTGTCGGCGCGAATGACGAACCCCCCACCCATCGACAGCTCCTGCGCGAAGGGCATGAACATCGCCGCCCGCGGCTCCGCGTCCAGCCCGCCGTCCCGCGTGTTGCCGACGACACCGACGATGGTGCGCCACTCACTGCTGAAGGGCGTGAACCGGAGGATGTCGCCGGTCCACGCGACGCGCTTGCCGATGGGATCCTCGCCCGGGAAGAGCAGGTCGGCGAGCGTCTTGTTCACCACGACGACACGGCCTGAACCCTTGGCGTCCGTCGCGGCGAACTCGCGCCCGGCGAGCAGCGGGATCCCCGCCGCGCGGAAGAAATTCGGGTCTGCGGTACGCACCTCGGCGCTCGGAACCGCTTCACCGACGGCGAGGGCTCTTCCGTCAGCCTTCACGTCAAATCGGACGCCGGAGCTCCGCAGGGGCGTCGGTGAGCCGACGCCCACGTCGATGACGCCGGGGAGCGCCTGAACCTCGCGCCGCATGAGGTCGTAGCGCACCTTCGCCCCGGCATCGGCGGTCGGGTCGTAGAGCAGCTGCGTCGGCGTCAGCAGCGGAACCTCCATCGTGAGAACCTCCTCGGTCCCGAGGCCCGTCTCCACCTGGGAGAGCCGCACCATCGTGCGCGTGAGCAACCCCGCCCCGACGAGCAGCACGACCGACACCGCGACCTGCGCGATGACCAGTCCGCGCTGAACGCGCTGCTTCCGGAGGCTCCCGCTGATCCGGCTGATGCCTGCCGAAATCATGGACGCGATCGCGCCCTCCTTCGGAAGCATCGCGACGAACGACAGCAGCAGCGCGAGCCCCACGGAAAGCGCGAGCGTGAAGCCGAGCACCGTCGCATCGAGCCGAATCTCGTTGGCGCGCGGCGAGTAACGGGCGGCGAACGTCGTGAGCAGCCCGACTCCGCCGATCGCGATGGCGACGCCGACGATCGCGCCCGCCATGGTCAGCACCAGGTTCTCCGCCAGCAGCAGCCGCCGCAGCCGCACGGCACCAGCACCCAGCGCCGCCCGCACGACGAGCTCGTGCTCCCGCCGCACCCCGCGCATGAGCGTCAGGTTCGCGACGTTCGCGGCGGAGATGATCATGACGAATGCAGCGGCGGCCATCAGCAGCCACAGCGTGAGCCGCGCGCGCTCGCCGAGCACTTCCTGGAAGGGGATGACGGCGATCCGGTGATTCGCGGCCGGATCATAGGCCTCCTTGTATTCCTTCTGGATCCGCGAGCTGACCGCAGCGACTTCGCTGCGCGCCCCATCGATCGTGGCACCGGGTGCGAGTCGGGCAACCATCTCCGTCATGCGATGCGTGCGTCCCTCGACCATGAACGAGCTCGTGTGGTGATCGCTGACGACCATGTTGAGGAAGGCATCCGCTCGGCCGGGAAAGAACGGCGCCGGCTGAAGCACGCCAATGACCGTCACGTGCGTGCCATCCATCCGGATCTGCCGGCCGAGGACACCCGAGTCTCCCCCGAAGCGCTTCATCCAGTAGTCGTGGGTCAGGACCATCACCGCGGGCACGCCCGGACCGTCGCTGGTCGAATCCGTCACCCTGCCGAGCACCGGCGAAAGCCCCATGACATCGAAGTAGTTACCGGTGACGAGGCCGACGTTGACGCGAACGGTCCCTTCATCGCCCTGGAGCCGCAGCGACCAGGGGGAGTACTCCGCGATGCCCGCCAACGACGGCACACCGTCGCGGAAATCGCGGACCTCCGGCACGGAGAACGACAGGTTCGCGCCCCCCGGGCCATCCATCGAATGGCGCAGGTAGACGAGCCGCTCGCCCTGTCGATGGGGCAGCGGCTTCAGCAGCACGGCGCGGACGACGCTGAAGATCGCCGTGTTGGCACCAATGCCGAGTGCGAGGGTGACGACGACGATCGCCGTGAAGGCAGGGCTGTGCCGCAGCGCGCGCAGTGCGTAGCGGACGTCGGCGACGGTGCCCTCGAGCATCGGCAGCCCGCGCTGCGCGCGCACCGACTCCGCGGCGACGGTGAGTCCGCCGGATGCCAGCAGCGCCTGGCGCCGCGCTTCGTCGGGACGCATGCCGCGTCTAATGTTCTCGGCAGTCTCCATCTCGAGATGCCCCTCGAGCTCATCGCGGAGGTCAGCCTCCGCCGACGGGGCCGTGAAGAGGCCCGTGATGCGCGCGAGCGCGGCGCGGATGTATCTCATGTCTCCTCGCGCCGCGGTGCGAGAAAGGCCGCAATGAGGTCGGCGGTCTGGTGCCATTCGCGAGCCTCGCGGGCGAGCTGCTTCCGCCCCGCGGGGGTGAGCGAGTAGAACTTCGCCCGCCGATTGTTCTCGGACTGCCGCCATTCGGCGGTGACGAACCCTTCCTGCTCGAGCTTGAGGAGCGCCGGGTACAGCGTTCCGTAGTTCAGCGTCAACCGGTTCTTGCTCGTCTCCTCGATGCGCCGCGCGACGCCATAGCCGTGGAGCGGGCCGAGGACGTCGAGGGTCCTGAGGATCATGAGGGCGAGCGTGCCCTGTTTCACGTCGAGTTTGTCAGCCATGGCCCTGTCCTATGGGTTGCCAATACGACCTCTCCCGGCGTACGGCAGCGCGGAAGAGAAAGTTTCCGGGCCCGGTTTCGTCGTGGCTCAGTGACCCGATGCGGGCGCGGTTCGGCCCCGCATGTACGACGACGCTGCGTAGAGCGCCGACGCGAGCAGGAGCGTGAGGCCCGTGGCGAGCCACTCTGCGCGCGTCACGGTGGACAGGAGCCAGACCAGCACCGCAGCCGCGCAGATCGGCACGACCGGACCGCCAGCGACGACGAATGGCTCGCCGCCGGTCTGCACACCCTTGCGGCGCAACTGGAGAACCCCGAGACACACGACGCCGTACATCAGCAGGATGGCGACGTTCGCGACGACGAGGAGACTCGTGAAGCTTCCCGTGGACGCCAGCACGAAGGCGAGCACTGCATGAATGGCGATCGCCCGCGCCGGCGTCCGAAACGATGGATGCACGCGCGCGAGCCCGGGGATCACGCCGTCCTCGGCGAGCGCGAACAACGCGCGCGGCGAGGCGAGCGCGTCGCCGCTGAGGTAGCCCAGGGTCGAGATGAGCGTGCCAATGAGGATGAACGTGCTTCCCGCGCCGCCGAAGAGCTCCCGTGCGACGGCCGCGAGCGGCGCCGCCGTCTCCCCCGCGAGGCGCTCCCCGAGGACGCCGGCCGCGACGACCTGGATGGTGAGGTAGAGCGCCGTCACCAGCGCGAGCGCCAGCAGCACGGCACGCGGGACTGTCCGATGCGAATCCTTGACCTCGCCGCTCGGACTGAGCGCAATCTCGAAGCCGAGGAACGCGAAGATGAGCATGACGCACGCGCGACTCATCTCGCTCGGCGCGGGCAGCGAGGGCATGACGAGGTTGTCGGCCTTCATCGCGAACAGCCCGACCGCCGCCAGCACGAGCAGAGGCGCGAGCTTGCCGAGCGAGAAGAGCTCGACGGTGCGAACCCCCGGCCGCGAGCCGCGGATGTTCAGCAGCGCGAGCCCGCCGTAGGCGAGCGCCATGATGAGGACGCGCATCACCGGAGCGCCCAGCGTTGGCGAGAGCACGGCGAACGTGTTCGCGAAGGCATTCATCACCGCAGCGCTCGAGAGCACCGCGCCTGCGTAGAGCAGTGCGCCGGTCAGCACACCGACGAAGGGACCGAATGCCGCGGTTGCGTACGCGTATGCGCCGCCGGTCCTCGACACGCGACTCCCCGCTTCGGCGAAGCACAGCACCACGAGCGCCATCGCGAAGGCGCAGATGATGTAAGCGACGGGGGCGGCGGAGCCGATCAGCGCGGCGACTGCGGCGGGCAGGAAGAAGATTCCCGAGCCCACGGTCATGTTGAACGACGATGCGGTCAGCGACCGCACGCCGATGATGCGCTCGAGCGTGGCGCCGCCGGCTGGTTGTTTCAGCATGTCGCCAACCCCGGCTGGTGCGTCGCCCACCACTCGCGCGCGCGGTCCTGGGTCCAGGCGTTCGCGCCATCCAGCTCACCAAGGCGGAGCGACAGTTCACGCGCAGACTGCGGCCGCTTCGCCGGATCCTTCGCGAGGCAGGAAAGAACGAGCTCCTCGAGTGCCCTTGGAATCGGCAGGTCGGTCCGCCCCGATGGGGGCGTTGGCGGCTTCTGGGCGTGCTGCATCAGCATCCCCACGGTGGTTTCGGCGGTGAATACCAGTTGGCCGGTGAGAAGCCAGTAGGCGACGCATCCGGTTGCATAGATGTCGGCGCGGCCATCCACGTCGGATCCCATCGCGTGTTCCGGAGCAATGAATGCCGGCGTACCCTGTATGACATGGTCACCGGTCTGTGCCGCGATGACGTCGGCGGCTTTGCGCACGGCACGCACGATACCGAAATCCAGGACCTTCACGAAGTCGTACTCCTCGCCGTAGCGGCAGAGAAAAATGTTGGCGGGCTTGATGTCGCGATGCACGAGGCCGTGCGACTGGGCCTCCGACAGCGAGTGACAGATCTGGCGCAGCAGGCAGATCGCGCGTTCCGGCGGGATCGGCCCGAAGCGCTCCAGCAGCTCGTTCGCGTCGAGACCGTCGAGCAGCTCCATCGCATAATAGAACGCGCCGTCATCGGCCATCCCGAAGTCGAAGATGTCCACGGTGTGCGGCGAGCGGAGACCGGCGATCACCTGCGCTTCACGCTCGAAGCGGCGGATCGCTTCCTCGGACACTTCGGCGCGCCCGTCCCTCGTGCCCGAGGGCCTGATGAGCTTGACCGCGGCAGGGCGCGCCAGCATGCGATGGCGCGCGCGCCAGACTTCCCCCATCCCGCCCTCGTCGAGCTTCTCCTCCAGGCGATAGCTCCCGAGCTCGCGCGCCCGCGTGACCTCGGTGCCGAGGTGATAGACCACCCGCGCGCCGACGTACGCCATGCTGACGACGAGCAGGTAGGGGAACACGAGCCCGAAGAAGAA
>JANPKQ010000063.1:0-5635 GCA_031426115.1 Gemmatimonadaceae bacterium
CTCCGCGTCGGTCGCCGCGCGTCTGCCACGGTGTCGGGACGGCGCGGGACACTGCCGGTCCGCCGCGGCAACCCAACCGTCCCGTGGATCCAGACGATTCCACGCGGGCGAATGCGCCCGCGCCCCAGACGCGCGCGGCGAATGCCTACAAGCCGGTCGAGTTCCGGATCGTCGTCAAGGCGCCGCGCGACATTCCGCAGTCGAGCGCGGTGCTGCGCGGGGCGCGGGTGGTGACGATGCGTGGAGATGAGGTCATCGAAAACGCCGACATCCTCATTCGCAACAACCGCATCGCCGCGATCGGAGCGCGGGGCAGCGTGCAGGTGCCGAACGGCGCGCAGGTCATCGATGTCGCCGGCAAGACGATCACACCCGGCTTCGTTGACACCCACGCGCACCTGCGGGTACCGCAGCCGATTCACCGTGGCGAGGTCTGGTCGTTCGCCGCGAACCTCGCCTATGGCGTGACGACGACGCGCGATCCGCAGACCGGCAGCACCGACATCTTCACGTACGAGGACATGATCGAGTCCGGGGAGATCCTCGGACCGCGCGCACTGTCAACGGGTCCAGGCGTCTTCAGCGGCGAGAACTTCCGCAACCTCGAGCACGCGCGCACGGTGCTGAAGCGCTACAGCGACTACTACGGCACGGGGACGATCAAGCAGTACGTCGCCGGCAATCGCGAGCAGCGTCAGTGGGTGATCCAGGCCGCGCGCGAGCAGAAGCTGATGCCGACGACCGAGGGCTCACTCGATCTCGAGATGAACCTCACCGAGGCGATCGATGGCTACAGCGGCCACGAGCACAGCTGGCCGAGCTTCCCTTTCCAGAGTGACCTCATCGGCTTCTTTGCGAAGAGCGGGATCGTCTATACGCCGACCGTGCTCGTCGCCTACGGCGGCCCGTGGTCGGAGAACTACTGGTACCAGCACACCGATGTGCATGGCGACCAGAAGGTGCGCCGCTTCCTGCCGCACGCGGAGGTCGACAACAAGACCCTGCGTCGCGCGGTCGGCGGCGCGGCGGGCGGCTGGTTCCACGAGGACGAGTACATCATGAAGCACATCTCCGAGCAGGTCGGTGACCTCCTCGCGGCCGGTGGGAAGGCCGGCGTCGGCAGCCATGGCCAGTTCCAGGGGCTCGGCTGGCACTGGGAGCTCTGGTCGATGGCGTGGGACAAGGCGAAGGTCCCGCCGCACATGGCGCTGAGGATGTCCACGATCATGGGTGCGGATGCGATCGGCCGCGGGAAGGACATCGGCACGATCGAGGTCGGGAAGCTCGCGGATCTCGTGGTGCTCGATCGAAATCCGCTGGAGGACATCCGGAATACGAACAGCATCCGGTATGTCATGAAGAACGGGCGGCTGTATGACGGCGGGACGCTCGACGAGGTATACCCGCGGAAGCGGCCGGCGAAGTTCTACTGGCAGCAGGGGGATCCGAACGTCGACGGGGGTAGCGTAATTCAGCAGGCCGATTCGACGAGAAGGAGGCCGTAATCCTCACAGCTGGTCGCAACGGAGAAGGGCAAGGGACAAGTCGATAGCAATTCAAGTTGATAGTCTCCTAGGCTCAGAACTCGGGACCCCCTCGCGTCGGGCATCCGGACCAGGGTGGTGCGCGCCATAAGGGTCCCGAGGTGTCAACTCGCCGACTATCGACTTGAGTTACTGGCGACTTGTCCCTTGCCCTTCTCCGTTGCTACACACTGTCGTTCCTCGCTCGCGAGCTGGATAATCCTTCCTCACGAAGGACCTTCACGGCCGCGGCTCCCCCAGCTTCGCTTCCTTGCGCACATACTCGGCGGCGGCACCGTGCGTCGCCCACCACACCTTGCCCGCCCCCTTCGCCTCGATGTGGGCGATGAGCAACTCGAGCGCGATCATACGCGACCGGTGTCCGATGACATGCGGGTGCATCGTCAGCACCAGCATCGTTCCTTCCTCGTACGCCTTGTCAAACTCGTCGATCCACACCTGCGCGACGTCGCGCGGCGCGCTGTAGCGCTCTCCCTGTGGATTGAACAGCGGCGCATCATCGAGAATCCATTCGACGGGGATCTCGACGATTCCGGTGGGCCGTCCATTCTGCAGCAGTTCGTAGGGCCGGTCATCCGCCATCAGCGAGCTCTCGTAGCGAAAGCCGAGATCCCGGAGGATCGACATCGTGTTGGGGCTGAAGTTCCAGCTCGGCGCGCGATACCCGGTCGGCCGGGTGCCGGTCATCTGCGTCAGCTCCGCCAGCGCCTTTGCGACCAGCGCACGTTCGGCCGAGTCGGGGAGCGTCGCGTTCATCTCGTGGATCCAGCCGTGCACGCCGAATTCGTGGCGGCCGCTCTTCTTGATGATGTCCGCCATGCCAGGCGTGATCGCGAGGCTCACCGACGGAATGAAGAACGTGGCCGGAATCCGCTTCGCGTCGAGCAGACGCACGATGCGCTCGAGACCCACGCGCGCGCCGTACTGCATCTGCGACAGCGACCCGACCGTGGGATCGCCGTAGCGGATCGCGATCGTCTCGTTGTCGACGTCGAACGAGAGAAGTACGGCGACACGTGCACCGCCCGGCCAGGACGCCGGCTGAAGCGACCGCCCGGCGCGCACGGAGTTCACGACGGACATCACGCTGTCCATCGTCCATTGCCACCCGGGCTTCGCATTCGTGACCGGGACCGGCTGCGCCTGACTCAAGAGCGCCGAAGGAACGAGCGCCGAGAGGATGATGAGAGTGCGAGCAGACATTGATGGAGGGGTTGCACCGTGTGCGTTGGCCGTCTGTGCAGAGGCTCAGAACACAAACACAGACATGGAGACGACTGATCAACCGGGGACCGCCTCGGCGCACCGCGCTTTCGCGGCTAGTAGAACTGGCGCAGCTCGACGCGGGTGTTGTTGAGGAACACGCCGTAGAAGCGGACGTTCTCGTTCTGCCGCAGCTTCTGGAAGCGCCGCACATCCGCGTCCTTCGCGCCGTACGGCATCGAGACGGTCAGCACGACGTTGCCCGCGTCGAGCGTGAACAATCCATTCGTGCGGTCGATCTGCCGCACCGTGCCCTGAAGCGACTGGACGTTGCCGCCGCTCGGGCTTGCCGTGCTGCCGCCCTGCGATGAGACCGACTGCGCGACGTGGATCGAATCCGTGTAGTAGGTCCCGTTCCCGACGTCGTGCACCCGCATGATGACCTGGTCGCCGCTCTCGAGATTGCTCACCGCGTAGAGCCGATCCTGATACACGACCTTGGTCCGCTCATCATATGCGAGCGCGACGGTCTGGCCGTTCGTCAGCTGCAGCGAGATCTGCTGCGACTGCGCGTTCACGCCGCGAATCGATCCCTGGGCCTGGGCAGCCTGCGCCTGCTGCTGGCCGCCGCCGAGCACGCCACCGAGGACATCGCCGATCGCGCCCGCGTTCGAGCAGGCAATTGCGCCCGCGAGCAGTGCAACGGTTGCGCTGGATCGGACTAGCCGCTGAACCATCGTCATGGTATCTCCCGTAGGACGCCGCACGCTACGAGAGCAATCATGGTGCCGGGGCGAAGATGCCCGCGACATGAGCGCAGCCGCCGCAGCGACCGAATTCCACACCATTCCAGCAGGATGATCCGATGACCGAGAAGCGGAGTGCCGACGTGCCGAGTGACCGGAACGTCGTCCGCGATGCGAAGGCACGCCCCTCCCGCCGCGGGTTCTACATCGCGTTGATCGTCATCCTGAACCTCGGCCTCATCGCCCTCGCGTTCGCATGGCGAAGCGGAAAGCTTGAATCCGCAGGGACCACCGTCGCCGCTGATTCGACGGGGACGGTGACGATCACCGGGGGTTACGTACGCGGCAGTCCCGGCGCGGCGATCGAGATCGTCGAGTTCGGCGACTTCGAGTGCCCGGGGTGCCGGGATTTCGCGACGACGACCGAGCCCGAGATTCAGGCGAACCTCGTGGCGCCCGGCATCGCGCGCTTCCGCTTCATCGATCTTCAGGTCACGCCGACCCACCGCAACGCGCCTGCCGCATCGGTGGCCGCGGCATGCGCGAACGACCAGGGGAAGTTCTGGGAGATGCACGATCGCATCTTCGCGGGGCAGGCAGAATGGAGCACACCGGCGACTCCCAAGCCGATCCTTCAGGGCTACGCGGCGGCCATCGGCCTGGACGTGAAGGCCTGGGACGAGTGCTACACCGCGGAACGGCACATCGAGCAACTGACCACGAACATGCAGGAGGCGGTGCGGGTCGGCCTGCGGTCCACGCCATCGATCATGATCGGCAGGCGCGTGCTCGTCGGCGCGCATCCATATGCCACGGTGAAGGCGGTCGTGGATTCGGCACTCGCCGAGGCGAAGGCGACGAAGCCGAAATAAGACGGGCGCGATGCCCGCGCCGTTCAGTGGATCGGCGGCTCTGTCAGCGCACCGCTGATCTCGGTGCAAAGCCGTCGCAGGGCATCGCGCGGCTCCGGCCCCGCCGACGCCGCACCGAGCGACGCATCGTGGACACGGCACAGCTGGAGCCACACCCCGCGCATCAATCCGAAGAGGTACGTCCGTCGCTCCTCGACGAGTTCGAGATCGCCGCGCATCCGCTGCGCCACGGTGAGCTGCCCACGCACGAGCTCCCGAAGGTCGTGGCGTCGTCCACTCGCGTCGGGTGACGTCTCGCCCTCGAGCTCCGCGAGCTTCGACTCGAGACGCGCGAGCTCGTCGGGGCTCGCGTGTCGCGCGAGCGATGCGAGGTCGCGGTCGCTCGCGTCCACGGCCATCAGCAGGCGCCGCGCGAGCGACGTGAGCTCCGAGCCGACGACTCCTGCATCCGGCGGGAGCAGGGGAACGAGATCCTCCATCGCGCGCACGAAGTCCGCCGGGCGACTGTAGTTCGGAGGCCGCACCCCGCGAACGGGAGCGATCAGCCGCGCGATGGGAGTCGCTTCCCAGGCGGGCGACGGCATCGTCGCGCCGAAGAGCAGGCGGACCGCATCGGCGGCGATGAGCCCTTCGTTCCGCGCCCAGAGGAGCGCGCCGGCGGTGACGATCGCGGCCCCCGCGACGAGCGCGTATTCGGCGACGTCGAGCCATGGCGCCTCGAAGCCCTGCCGCGTTCCCAGGAGGATGAGTGCGGGGACGCCCACGAAGAGCAGGCTCAGGGTGCCGCGGACGAGTTGCGCCGGCCAGGGCAGGCGCGGCCAGAGATCCTCCGGTCGGCGGAGCGCGCGCGGCCACCACATGCCCCACCACTCCGGCGGCCAGCACGCGACGCGAGTGAGCTCGCCGTAGCCCAGCCCGCCGCGTCCCACGCTCCAGACGTGGAGCGCAAGGCCGAGCGGAACGAGCGCGGCCAGGAGGAGCAGGAGCGCAACGTCGCGAGGGGGATGGTTCGGGACGAGGGCGAGTGCGGCGAACACCATCGACCATGCCAGCGCCCACTGGCCATATCCCGGCAGGTCTCGCACGGCCGCCGGCAGCACTCGCTTCGCGCTGCCATCGACGCAGGCGAGCGCGTCCCTGAGGCTGCGCGCATCCTGCCATCGCGCGGCGCGGTCCCGCATGAGACATCGCGCGATGACCGTCGCGAGTCCGGGCGGCACCGATGGCGCGACCTCGCTCAGCGGCGGCGGATCGTGGTGCAGCCTCCACG
>JANPKQ010000064.1:0-10335 GCA_031426115.1 Gemmatimonadaceae bacterium
CACGAACCCGGCGGCGCCGGCGCTGGCTGCGCGATACCTGCGCGACATCGGCGCCTTCGAAGACGAGGCGGCGGGGCGAGCTGTCCGCTGACAGCGGATAGCTGAGGCTGACGGCTGAGCGCTGATGGCTTCGCGCTGACGGCTGAGCGCTTTCCTTGCGCGGCGCAGGGTTGGAAGATCGTGCGACGAGCGGCAAGCAGCTTGGCTGATAGCCGTGAGATACTGGCGGTAAGGCGTTAGCGGAGGGCCAGGTCGAGGCGGGCGCAGAGACCGTGGAGCATCTTCCGGACTTCGACGAGCCCGGCGTCCAGCGCGTCGTATTCGTCCCGCGGAATGAGGTCGAGGTCCCGGGCGGTGAGCAAATGATGCTCGAGCTCCGAGGCAGAATGCACGCTGTAGCCGAGAAAACGCCGAAACTCCCGCTCGCTGCTGTGGCTCCGACCTTCCACAATGTTGGCCGGAATGGATTGAGCGGCCCGCGTCATCTGGTTCCGCAGCGCGGCATTCTGTGAACCCTCGATGCGCGAGGCGACACGGTAGACGCGCAGGGCGAGCGCATGCGCCTTCTGCCAGACATGGAGCTTCTTGAAGTCGGCCATGCGCGATGATGGCAACCCAACGCACGCCCCCCACCACCACTTCCCCGCAACGAGGGCCCAAACCCCCTCACAGCTTGCAGCCAAGCTGCTTGCCGCTCGTCGCACGGTCTTCCAACCATACGCGTCGCACGGGAAGCGCTCAGCAATCAGCGATCAGCTGGCAGCACGCTTTTCAGTCGTACGCCGCGCACGGCGAGCGATGAGCCGGCAGCCGGAAGCTGCCTCTGATCAGAACCCGAGGAGCGCCCCCACCCCATTCAGCACGAGGATAGTCACTGCGACCGCCCCGAAAGCCAGCAGGACGAGCACTCCGATGATCCCCGCCACCGCCCCGAGGCTCGCGCGCTTCGTGGCGACCGGGTCGCCCAGGTGCCGATCGAGCAGCTCCGTGTTCTTTGTGTTGGCCCGCCACCCGACGTCGAACAGGTCGCCGAGCAACGGCACCGTACCGACCGCCGCGTCGATCGCGACGTTGGCGACCATGCGCACCAGGACGGGCGTCGGCGCTCCGAGCCGGGCCGAGGCGAGGACGATGTAGCCCGACATCGCCGCGCCCGCGACGTCGCCGAGGCCGGGGACGAGGCCGATCAGCGAGTCGAGGCCGAAGCGGATCTTCGTTCCCGGGATCCCCACCGCCGTGTCGAGGAGACGGGCGAGCGAGCGGAGGTGTGCGGCTTCATCGCGCCGGGCGGGAGGTGTCGTCATCTGGGGAGAAAGGACCGTTGGCGAGTCACGGGGTACCATGATCAACGATACAACGACGCGCCCTGCCGGGACGTATCCATGCAGGAAGCACGACCACCGGTTCCCGCTCGGTACCCCCGCCCGGCGCGGTGTGCAACTGCGCGTGTTCGTCCCCCCCCCCCCGTATTCCCCTGGAGTCTTCATGCTGGCCAGCTTTTTCGTCGTCATTCTGTCGATCGCCATGCAGCTGCCGGCGCTCGATGCGCGCGTGTCTGCCCCCGCCGCCACTGCGAGCGCCGCGCTCGCGGCGTCCCCGTCCGTGCCTGCCGTCGTCCAACCGCGTGCACCGATGCGCTTCGTCCTCGCCATCGGCGGCAACGAGGCGCGCTACCGCGTTCGCGAGCAGCTCGTCGGCTTCGACCTGCCGAACGACGCGATCGGCAAGACCTCACAGGTCGAGGGCTCGATCCTCATAGGCGCTGACGGCAAGCTGGTTCGCGACAGCTCGCGGTTCACGGTGGACCTCAAGACGCTCGAGTCGGACCAGACGCGCCGCGACGGTTTCATCAAGCGCAACACCATCCAGACCGATTCCTTCCCCAACGCCGTGTTCATCCCGTCCGCGGCGCAGGGGCTCCCTGCCGTGCTCCCCGCGAGCGGTGATCTTGCATTCACACTCACCGGCGACATGACGATCCACGGTGTGACGCGGCCGACGACCTGGAACGTGAAGGCGAAGCGCATCGCGTCGGGCGCGGTCACCGGGACGGCGACGACGGAGTTCAAGTTCGGCGACTTCGGCATGACGATCCCCAAGGTCGGCCGCGTCGTCAGCGTGGACGATCGGATCATCCTCGAGTACGACTTTCATATGGTTCCGCAGGGGAAGTAGCTCTTCATGGTCCCGCTCGTGGGCGGGGTTTTTAGAAGCCGAACTGGAAGAGCATGAAGGAATGAAGAGCATGAAGGTGCCCGAACGGGGGCCGGCTTCCGGTGGCAGCCTTCAAGTCCGTTCGTGACTGGCTTCTGATGCCTGAACGGGGCGAGAATGACGAAGGCAACGGCAACTGCTTTTGAAGGGGGTGCGGCGGAGAGATCTCTCCACCACACCCCCTTTTCAATTGCCGTTGCAGTTCTTCATGTCCCTTCATTCCTTCATGCTCTTCCTGTTAAGGCTTCTAAAAGCCAGCCCCACACCGGAGTTCGGAGTAGCGCCCCCGCTGACACACCCCCAGATTCGCCCCGACCACGAGCCGGGAGTCGGAGATGGCCAAGCACGAACAACGCCTCAGCGCCCTGGGCGCAGCGCGGTGGAGAATCGCGGGGACACTGACCGCGGCGATGATGCTCATCTACTTCGGCTTCATCGCCCTCATCGCCTATGACAAGGAGCTCCTCGCGCGACAGGTGACGCGAGGCCTTACCCTCGGCATCCTCCTCGGCGCGCTCGTCATCGTCGCGTCGTGGATCCTCACCTGGATCTACGTGCGTTGGGCCAACGCGCATTACGACACCGAAGTCGGAGCGATGAACGAGTGAGCGCGCTGCTCGTGCTGCTTCAGGCCGCGACAGCGCCTCCGCCGCAGGCTCCCGCGGTATCGACGGCAATTGGCCAGCCCAACGCCATCGCGATGGTGTTCTTCTTCGTCTTCATCGCCATCACCCTCGGCATCACCTGGTGGGCGGCGAAGCGGACGAAGACGACCGAGGATTTCTACGCCGCCGGACGCACCGTCACTGCCGGCCAGAACGGCTTCGCGCTCGCCGGGGATTACATGAGCGCGGCATCCTTTCTCGGGATCGCCGGCCTCGTCTCGACGTCCGGCTTCGATGGGCTGATCTACTCCACCGGATGGCTGGTCGGCTGGCCGGTGGTGCTTTTCCTCATCGCCGAGCCGCTGCGCAACCTCGGCCGCTACACATTCGCCGATGTCGTCGCGCTGCGATTACGCCAGAAACCCGTGCGCATCGCGGCCGCGCTCGGGACGCTCTCGACGGTGTCGCTCTACCTCATCGCCCAGATGGTCGGCGCCGGTGGACTCATCCGGCTCATGTTCGGCCTGTCGTACGAGACTGCCGTGATCATTGTCGGGCTTGCCATGCTGACCTACGTGCTCTTCGGCGGGATGATCGCCACGACGTGGGTGCAGATCGTGAAGGCGGTAATGCTGATGGCAGGGGCCACGCTGCTGGCGATCCTCGTGCTCGCGCGGTTCGGCTTCAACCCGGTCAATCTCTTCGCCGCCGCCGCCGAGAAATACGGCGACGCCGTGCTCGCACCCGGAAAGCTCGTCGCCAATCCGCTCGACGCGATCTCGCTCGGCATGGCGCTCATGTTCGGCACGGCGGGACTGCCGCACATTCTCATGCGATTCTACACCGTCGGCGATGCACGCGCCGCGCGCACATCGGTGTTCTACGCCACGGGGCTGATCGGCCTCTTCTATCTGATGACGTTCGTCCTCGGCTTCGGGGCAATGGTGCTCGTCGGCCCCGATGTCATCACCAGCGTCGATCGCGGCGGGAACATGGCCGCTCCGCTGCTGGCCGAGCTCCTCGGCGGCACGGCGTTCCTCGGCTTCATCGCCGCCGTCGCCTTCGCGACGATCCTCGCCGTCGTCGCGGGGCTGACGCTCTCCGGCGCAGCGGCGCTGTCACATGACCTCTGGGTCAACGTCATTCGAAAGGGCGAAGTATCGCCGAGAGAGCAACTGCGGGTCGCTCGAGGCGCGACGATCGGACTCGGGCTCCTCGCCATCGCGCTCGGCATCACCTTCAAGGGGCAGAACGTCGCCTTCATGGTGTCGCTCGCCTTTGCGATCGCCGCCAGCGGCAACTTTCCCGCGCTCGTGCTCTCGATCTTCTGGCGCCGGTGCACGACCGCGGGCGCGGTGGCGAGCATGGTCGTCGGCACCGTGGCGACGCTGGTGCTCATCTACCTCTCGCCGACGATCCAGGTGGACATCCTGAAGCACCCCGGTGCGTGGTTCCCGCTGAAGAACCCGGCGCTGGTGACCATCCCGCTGTCGTTCCTCACCGGTATCGTCGTCTCGCTGTTCACCGCGGAAGCATCGGCGCGCGAGGGGTTCGCGGCGATCGAGCGCCGAATGCATCTCGGGGCGCGGCCAGTCGGGGGCGAGGACTGATTCCGCAGGGCAGACGGGGAGGGTCCAGTCGGTACAGCCGTACGACGCTCATTGCGAGCGCGCGATCCGGACGGTTGATTCGACGCGCCACCGATTCCTCCAGATCGCTGCCGACCGCAACCGGAGTGTCCCATGCCGCGTGATCCGCAGGTCCTCGTCTACGTTGGGATCAAGGCCAGCGTCATCGCGCTCGACCAGCGCAATGGCATGGAAGTCTGGCGAGCCAAGCTCAAGGGGTCTGACTTCGTCACGGTGCTGTGGGACGGAGAAGCATTGCTCGCCGCCAATGCCGGCGAAGTGTTTCGACTGGACCCGCAGTCGGGCGCGCTGATGTGGCGCAACGAGCTGAAGGGGCTCGGACGCGGCATTGTGAGCCTTGCATCGTCGCGCGCGGCGGAGGCAGCTTCGGTCACGAGCATGGCGCAAGCGAAGAAGAAGCGCGAGCAGGAGCAGGCCGCCGCGGCCGCGGCAGGCTGAGCGCACGGCCTTGGCGCTCATCCCGTGTCCCGACTGCGGCCGCATCGTTTCCGATGCGGCGCCTGCGTGTACGAACTGCGGCCGGCCGATGGGCACCCGGGCGCCAGCCGTGCAGCCGGACCCTCATCCACAGGGTCCTCGCGACCCTGCGCCCGGGTCCCCCGTGCTCGACACCGGCGCAAACGCCCCTGCGCCAGTCTCACTCGCCGTGCCGCTTCCGGAGCACAGCTTCTTCCCGGTGAGCACGGCGAAGTTCGTGGCGATGTCGATCTTCACCTTCGGCATCTACCCGATCTACTGGTCGTACAAGAACTGGCAGCGCATCAAGGCGCGATCGCGCGAAGACATCAGTCCCTTCTGGCGCGCCTTCTTCGCACCGTTTTTCGGCTTCGCGCTCTTCGAACGGGTTCACGAAGCCGCGGAGCGCAAGCGCCTCGCACCGGGGTGGAGTTCCGGGTTTCTCGGCGTGCTCTTCTTCCTGCTCAACATCACGTGGCGCCTGCCGGACCCATGGTGGACCATCAGCCTCCTGGCCTTCGCCCCGATGGTGCCGGTCGTCCGAACGATCGAGCAACTGCATGCGTCGGAGCCCTCGGCGGAGGGACTGAACAGTCGATACACCGGCGCGAACATCGCCGCGATGATCATCGGCGGGATTCTCCTTCTCCTCGCGCTCGTCGGGACGTTCTTCATGGAGCCCGAGTAGCGGTCATCGAACCAGGGTCAACAGCCTTTGAGGAACGATAAAGCGGATGAACCGGATCGACCAATCGGTCAGAGTACAAGCAATCCTCATCGTGCCGTGGGCTCGGATCTTACGCGCACGCCGATGCGATCCGCTCGATCCGTCGCATTCGTCTTATCGCTCTTCCCGGCTGTTGAAGTTGCGGTTGCCATCGACTTTGACGGAGGATGACGAAACGCCCTCCGTGATGCGGAGGGCGTCGGGTCGAACGTCGGACCGCGGCAGGTCAGCCTAGCGCTGTCCCTCGGAATCGTCGCGCTCCGTGAGCCGCGCGACATCCTCGCGGTTCTCCTCGACGAGGTCGCCGATGTGAGCGCCGCGTGCGCCTGCACCGGGCCCGATGTCCTCGACCGCGCCGCCCAGCCGCACGTCGTCGCGGACGAAATCCTCGCCGCCTGGCTCGGTGTTCAGGTCATCGACATCGGCCTGCTTCACCTTGAAGTGTCCCGAGGTATCCCGGCCGTTGTGCGGCTTCTGGCGATCCGACATGGGCTGCTCCTGCGATTCGGTTGGACGCTGTTGCCGAGGCGAGCGCGCCCCGACGCGACTGGACCGCCTCGAAAGGCAAGGTTCACGCCTCTTTCAGCCGATCCGTTGTGTCCCAATCGAACCTGATTGCCGGCTGCCTCCCCGTGATGTGCGGGAAGCAGCCGACGGAACTGGTCAGCGACGCTTCGAGGTTGTCTTCGCGGCCGCCGGGGCCTTGGCGGACTTCTTCGCTGACTTCGACGCTGCGCGCGGGGCCATTGCATCGGCACCGAAGAGCTTCTTCGCGACGTCGCCGAACATCTCGGAATCGATGTCGGGTCCGATCGGAGCGGTCAGCTGCGGCTCCTCCTCCAGGTCGGGCGGCGTGAATCCCTCGAACGGGCGGTCGTCGACGCGGAGCTCTGACCCGTCTTCCGGGTGCGGTCCGTTCCAGATCTCGTTGATCTGCTTG
The DNA here is from genome assembly GCA_031426115.1 of Gemmatimonadaceae bacterium. Lineage (GTDB taxonomy): Bacteria > Gemmatimonadota > Gemmatimonadetes > Gemmatimonadales > Gemmatimonadaceae > JANPKQ01. The sequence continues at coordinate 6,592 of JANPKQ010000064.1, forward strand.
TAGTCGTTCGGGCTGAAGCGGAAGAGCACGCGGTGCAGGCCGCGATCCTCGTGCTTTTTCGCCTCGGGGAAGCGCTTGTTGCTGATGTCGGGGATCGGCAGGAGCTTGCCGACGTCGACGCCGGTGAGCTTCTCGAGCGCCTTCGCGTAGGCGACGATGTGTACACCGCCGCGCACGAGCAGGAAGCCGACCATCTCGCGTGCGGTCGGATCATCGACCATTTCGTAGACGCGGATCTTCCCTGCGCGAGCGCCGCACTCGAGAAAGAAGTTGTGCAGCAGGTCGAGCTTCAGGTTGCCGCTCGAGAAGACGTTCTCGCCCGTCCAGAACTTGCCTTGCGAATCCATCGGGAGCGCCTGCTGGCCACTGTTGAGGAAGTGGTAGCTGTTGCGTGCATCGATGGCAGCCGCCAGTGGCGTCGCCGACGGGTCATCACCGCGCTCGGTCGTCCCCGTGAGCAGCAGGTTGATCGCGTAGGAGACGAGCTCGATGTGCGAGAACTCCTCGGCCGCGATGTTGGCAACGAGGTCGTAGAAGGGGCGCATTTTGCTGCGCCCGCGGAAGTTGAAAGATTGAAACGTATAATTCATGAACGTCGACATCTCGCCGAACTTCCCGCCGAGCAGCTCCTGGACGGCTGCGGCCGAGTTCGGGGAGGGGTTGTTCGGGTGGGGCAGGTCGAGCGCAAGCTTGTCGAATCGGGTGATCATGTACGCACCGGGGTTGGAAGGAACCGGCGACATTTGCAAGATTGTGCCCGAAGGCTTCGGTCCAGTCCGGTTGCGGTACGCATCATGCGTCATCGAGCCTTGCACTCGCGGCGGCCCCGGCCCGCGCCTCCGAGCGAAAGCGGGGATTCTTCCTCGCCCTGCACCCCTCGCCAACGGAGATCGGCATGGCCAGCGTAACTCCCCTCGCGTCACCAGTGGTCTCCCTGTCCACGACGTCGCCCACGGACTTCCGCCGTCTCCTCATCCGCCAGCGCGGTGAAGTGCTCGACGCGTGGGTCGAGGAGCAGCTCAAGCAGGGACGCGTCGAGAGCCTTCCCGCCGTCGAGCTGCGGGTCCAGTGCGATCAGTTTCTTTCGCTCCTTGCCGGACCGGCGAGCTCCGATTCGATCCTCGACCTGAACGACGTCGCATGGACTCCGGCGCGCGCGTTCCTCGCCGATCTGTCGCGCTCACGGGCCCGGCTGGGCTTCTCGCCTTCGGAGACCGCCAGCTTCGTCTTCGCCCTCAAGCGGCCGCTGTTCGCGCTCCTCCGGCGCGAGTTCGCCGAAGATGCTCAGCAGCTCGCCGACGAGACGTGGCTCGCGACCGAGCTGCTCGACCAGCTCGGTCTCCTCACGATGGAGGAGTACCAGCGCGGCCGCGAGGAAGTCATTCGCAGCCAGCAGCACGAGATGCTCGAGCTCTCCACGCCGGTCCTGATGCTATGGGATGGTGTGCTCGCCCTGCCGCTCATCGGAACGCTCGACAGCGCGCGCACGCAGATCGTCATGGAGACACTGCTCCAACGCATCGTCGAGACCGGAGCGCAGATCGCGATCATCGACATCACGGGCGTCCCGACCGTCGACACGATGACCGCCCAGCACCTCCTGAAGACGGTCACCGCCACGCGCCTGATGGGTGCCGAGTGCATCATCTCGGGCATTCGTCCCCAGATTGCCGCCACCATCGTCCACCTCGGGGTAGACCTCGGCGTCGTCACCACCAAGGCGACGCTGGCGGATGCGTTCCGCGTCGCCCTCGCCCGCTCCGGTCGAACGGTCACGCACGGATCGCCGATCAGCACCGAGTAGGGCCGTGGAGCGGATCCCGATCATTCGCATGGGCCGGTGTCTCCTGGTCACGATCCAGGTGGACATGTACGACCAGCTCGCGATGACGCTCCAGCACGATCTCACCGAGCAGATCGCCCGGCAGGGATCCGGGGGTGTGCTCGTCGACATCTCCGCGCTCGAGATCGTCGACTCGTTCATTGGACGCATGATCGCGAACACCGCGGCGATGGCGCGTGTGCTTGGTGCCGACACAGTGCTCGTCGGGATGCAGCCCGCGGTCGCCATCACCCTCGTCGAGCTCGGCCTTTGCCTGCCGGGAATCCTCACCGCGCGCAACGTGGAGATGGGAATGGCGCTGCTGGCACGGGTGGCCGCCAGTCGGGTCTAGGCGATGGCGGTCCGGGTCGTCAAGACCATTCGCTTCGGCCTGCAGACCGATGTCGATGTCGTCGCCGCCCGCCGCGGCGTCACGGCATGGGCCCAGGAGATCGGTCTCAGCGTTCTCGACCGCACCAAGGTCGTTACGGCCGCCAGCGAGCTCGCGCGCAACACGGTGGTTCATGGGCGGGGAGGGGTGATGGCGCTGGAGATCGTGAGCGATGCAGGGCGGGACGGGCTTCGCCTGAGCTTTACGGACCACGGTCCGGGTATTCCCGACATCGCCCTGGCGCTCTCGGACGGCTATTCCACGGGCGGGAGCCTCGGGCTCGGGCTGCCGGGAGCACGCCGGCTCGTGAATGATTTCGAGCTCGAATCCACCGTCGGCATCGGCACGTGCGTCACGATCGTGCGGTGGAAGCCGTGATCTCCGGCGGGATACAGACGCCCCCGCTCTCGGAGGTGTATCCAGTCGGTGACCCCCTCCAGGCGAGCACTGTCGAGCTGCGTGCTCGCGAGCTGGGGCGCGTCCACGGACTCGGCTCGGACTGCATCGAGCAGCTCGCCATCGTCGTCAGCGAGCTCGGAGGCAACATCGTCAAGCACGCGCGGTCCGGCAGCATCATCCTCCGACCAGTGGGCGACGCGACGACCGGGTGCATTGAGGTGCTCGCCGTGGACAAGGGTGCGGGCATCGCCGACATGGGCCGCGCGATGCGCGATGACGGCACGACGTCCGGCGCGCGCCGGCGCGAGGGCGGGCTCGCCGGGGTCAAGCGCCTCTCCAACCTGTTCGATGTGTATTCCTACGCGACGCAAGGGACGGCGGTCGTCGCCCACGTGGGAGCAACATCGGGTGCCGACCCGACGTGCTGCGACGCCGAGTCCATGGCCCACGGTCGTCTCGGCGCCGTCTGCGTTCCGCTTCGAGGCGAGGAGGAATCCGGCGACGGCTGGGCCATCGAAAACGTCGCCGGCCGGACTGTCGCCCTCCTCGTCGATGGACTTGGCCACGGGCCACAGGCTGCCATCGCCGCGCGCGCGGCCATGGCTGTGTTTCGCGACAACAGCGCGGTTGCCCCCGAGATCATGATGTGCACGATGCACGACGCCTTACACTCGACTCGGGGAGCCGCGGTATCGATGATGGTCGCCGATCCTGTGCGACGCACGGTCCGGTTCTGCGGTGTCGGCAACGTGGAGGGTCGCGTCGTCACCCCGGACGGCGGGAGGCATCTCCTGCCGCAGAGCGGAATCGTCGGGCACACCATGCCGAAAATGCAGGCGGTCGAGTTGCCCTGGCCAATCGACGCGCGTCTGGTCCTGCACTCGGACGGGCTCTCATCCCGGTGGAACCCCGCCGATTATCCCGGGCTGCTTGCCCGCCACCCTGCGGTACTCGCAGGCGTATTGTTCCGCGACTTCGCCCGTGCACGCGACGATGCTACAGTACTCGTGATCCGCGACATCCGTCCGACAGCCACCGCCTGAACGATGCGCTTTTCCCTGATGTCCGTCGCCCTTCGGCGCGAGACCGATCTCCTGCTCGCGCGCCAGCGCACGCGCTCGATCGCGCAGCT
>JANPKQ010000065.1:0-11691 GCA_031426115.1 Gemmatimonadaceae bacterium
TCGCCACCGGCGGGACGCCGTGACGCGCTCCAGCCGCCGCACGGTGTAGCGTCGATGCGCTCCGTCCTCATCATCGACGACGAACCGAACATCCGGCGGATGGTCGGAGCTCTGCTGTCTGCCGAAGGCTACGAAGTGCGCGACGCGCCGGATGGGACGCAGGGCATCGCGAGCGCAGCCGAGATCGAACCGGACATCGTCCTGCTCGACCTCATGATGCCCGGTGACCTGGACGGCATGGCGGTGCTCGCACGACTGCGGGAGCGGTTTCCCGAGCTTCCGGTAGTGATGATGAGCGGACGCGCGGGGCTCAGCGACGCCGTGCGGGCGACCAAGCTCGGGGCGTCGAACTTCCTCGAGAAGCCGCTGACGCCCGAGGGTGTGCTGCTCGCCCTGGGATCGGCGCTCGAGCTGCGACGTGCCCGGCAGGAGGCGCGCGCACTGCGCGAGGATCTCGGCCTCACGGATGAGATGGTCGGGGACAGCCCGGGGATCAGGCGTGTGCGCGAGATGATCGCGCGGATCGCACCGACCGACGCCCGGGTTCTCATCACGGGCGAATCGGGAACGGGGAAGGAACTCGTCGCCGCGGCCATCCATTTCGGCAGCGGCCGGCGCGATCGTCCCTTCGTTCGGGTGAACTGCGCGGCGATCCCGCGCGACCTCGTGGAGAGCGAGATGTTCGGCCACGAGCGGGGATCGTTCACGGGCGCAACGGAGCGGCGCATTGGGCGGTTCGAGCTGGCGCACACGGGGACGCTGCTGCTCGACGAAGTCGGCGACCTCGGCGCCGATGCGCAGGCGAAGCTCCTCCGGGCGATCGAGGCCGGCGAGATCGAACGGGTCGGCGGCGGGAAGCCGATCCGCATCGATGTTCGCATCATCGCGGCGACGAACAAGGACCTGGCCCGCGCGGTCACAGATGGAGCGTTCCGCGAGGATCTCCTGTTCCGGCTGAACGTCATTCCGCTCGAGGTACCGCCGTTGCGGGAACGGCCGGATGACATCCCCGCCCTCGTGCGACACTTCGCCGCGCGCAACCGGCGCAAGTCGGCGCAACCGCCACCGCAGTGGACGCCCGACGCGATACTCGCCCTGCAACGTCATCGATGGCCGGGCAACGTGCGTGAGCTCGCGAACATCGTCGAGCGGCTCGCGATCCTGCACGCGGGAAAGCCGGTGACGGCGGACCACGTGCAGGAGGTCGTGCCGGTTGCACCCGAAGCCGCCGCATCCGGCCGCGCACTGCCGGATCCGTCGACGCTGGATGGGCCGCTTTCGGAGACGCTGGATGACTTCGAGCGCCTCCTGATCCAGCGGGCACTGTCGGTTGCGCAGGGCAACATCGCCGAGGCCGCGCGTCGGCTCAGGACGGATCGCCCGAACCTGTACCGACGCATGAAGCGGCTGGGGATCGCCAACGATGACGCGTGATGTCGAACCGACACGCCGCGTGAGCGCGTTTGGGGACACCGACCGTGGCGATGCTCGCGTACCGACATGGGAAAGTGTTGCCAGCATTCGACTTTCGCGACGACGGAGCGCACGGTACGAGCAGTGCCTTCGGAGCTCGCACATTCGTTCCGGGAGGGTGAGTATGCGTCATCTGGGGATCGTCCTCGTCCTGCTGCTCGGCGCGACCGCGCCGTCGCTGGCGGCGCAGGATCGCGATGCGGAGCGCACGGCGACGCGTCGAAACCCGTTTCCCGCGGAGCTGCTCCGCGAGATCGGCGACCTGTACAATGCGCCCGGCACCATGCGGGTGGCCGGCAGTCTCGAGATCGCGGCGGAGCGCACGGTCACGGGCGACGTTGCGATCACCGGCGGGCCCAGCCTCATCATCGGCGGGCGGATTACCGGGCGCGTGCTCGCGATCAACACCGACGTCATCCTGCGGCCGGGCGCGCAGGTGGACGGAGGAATCCTCGTGGTGGGTGGTCGGCTCGAGGGGCGAGAGTCGGCGACCATCCAGGGTGATGTCCGTGTGTACCGGCAGGCACTGAGCTATCACATGGAGGGCGAGCGGCTCGTTCCGGAGGAGCGTGTCGCGAGCGACTTTCGCAGGCTCGGATCGATCTTCGGCTTCGGCGCACGCACCGCCAGTCATCTGTCGATCACCGTCTCGCCGTACAACCGGGTCGAAGGGTTGCCGGTGCGCGTGGGACCGACGCTGGCGCACCGGAGCGGCGATGCCGATTTCCGCGTCGAGGTGCTCGGGATCATCCGGAGCGTGGACGGCTTCGAGTGGAGCCCCGAGAACGTCGGCCATCATGTGACGACGGAGGCACGCTTCGGCCGGCGTCGCGCGATCGGAGTCGGCGGGTCGTTGTTCGATGTCGTCGATCCGATCGAGGGATGGGACATCAAGGACACCGAGGCCGGACTCTCCGCGTTCTTTCTCCATCGTGACTACCGTGACCATTTCGAGCGCCATGGCGGAGGTGCATGGGTCAGCGGCTTTTCCGGCGACGAGCGCGAGATCCGGCTCGGATTCCGGAATGAGCGGTGGCGCTCGCGGGCTGCGCGAGACCCGTTCAGTCTCACGCGGGACGACCAGCCCTGGCGGGCCAACCCGCTCGTGGATGAAGGTCGCGTGCGTCTGCTGACTGCCTCGTACCGGCTCGATACGCGGAACGATGAAGACGATCCCTGGATTGGCTGGCTGCTCTCCGCGGATCTCGAGCGCGGGGCTGGCGACCTCGCACGGATCGGGGACGGCGTCGAGGTCGTGCGCGCGGTGAAGTACGTCCGCGGATTCGCGGATGTGCGGCGGTACAATCGGCTCTCGCCCGACGCGCAGCTCAACATGCGCGTGGTCATCGGCGGCTGGCTCGGCGGCGACGACCTGCCGATGCAGCGCAGGGTGTCGGTCAGCGGGCCCGGGTCGCTGCCGGGATTCGATTTCCGACGTCATCCTGGCGGGACGGATGTGGCGACGTGCCAGCCGGGCGGCGCGAGTCCCGGGCTCGGGGCGCTGTGTGAGCGGATCGCCCTCGCCCAGATCGAGTATCGCGGTGCGCTCCGCTTCGGCCGCCTCGGATTCCGTGAAGGGAGCCAGTGGTGGGTGGACCGCGGACTCAAGTCACCGCAGTGGGTCGCGTTCGCCGACGCTGGACGCGGATGGCTCGTCGGCGAGCGACAGGGGGCGCTGCAGTACCCATCGAAGACGGTCCTGCCACCACTCGACTCGTTCCGCACCGACATCGGACTCGGGCTCGATGCGCGCATCATTGGATTCTTCGTCGCGAAGGCGGTATCGCACCGAAACGAGCCAATGAACTTCTTCGTGCGCGTGAGGCATCGCTTCTAGCTCGTGAGACTTTCCCACATCCTCGCGTTGCTGGCGGGGCTCACCCTGGTGAGTCCCGCCGCTGCGCACCCGCTTGCCGCGCAGGCACCGCGACTCGCGGTGACGGTCACCGGAACACGCGCGACGCTCGAAGGCCCGCGGATCACGACCGTGGGAGTTCTCGGGGACGCAAAGCTCCAGGAGTTCATCCGTTCGGGCTTCCCTGCCCGATTGCACTATCGCATCGACCTGTGGACACGGACTCGCGGCATCGACCCCCGGGCGGCGACGGCCGAGTGGATCGTCATCGTGGATTACGATCAACTTCAGCGCACCTACACGATCCGTCGTCAGGCTGGCGATCGGCTCGTTCCCTCCGGCCCGTACCGGACGATCCCCGAGGTCGAGGCCGCGCTGGCGGTCCCGTTCGAGGCGCCGGTACGCGCGCCGAACTCGCGCCAGCGCATGTACTACCACGTCGTGCTGGAGATCGAGAAACTGTCGCTGTCAGATCTCGACGAGCTGGAGGCGTGGCTTCGCGGCGAGCTCAAGCCAGCGACTCGGGGGCAGCGCAACCCGGGTACGGCGTTGATCCGCGGATTTCAGACCGTGATCCTACGCATGCTCGGCGGGGAGAACCTGCGGTACGAGGCGAGCTCGGAGACGTTCACGCCGCGGACTTAGTAGGGGTGATTCGTAGGCCGCGGATGTGGGCACACTCACGGGGCCAAACGCAACTGCAAACTGCAAACTGAAAACTGAAAACTGAAAACTGCAAACTGCGACTGCACTGCAACTCCGAACGGCAACGGCGAAGGACGGCCGCGGATTACGCGGAAACGACGCGGATACGGCACGGTCAACCGCTACGGCACGGTCAACTGCAACTGCATGATTGGCCGCGGACGCACGCGGACTCACGCGGACAACGGCGGCGGCGGGCGGGAATTACGGGAGCGGCAGGCGCCGCGGGCGATAGACGGTGACGCTCGATCCTTCCGCGATGAAGGCAGAGCGGGGTGGACGGGAGAGCGACTCCACAAAGGCCGGGCCGTACAGGGCGCCGACGTCGGCATCGAGGAAGGCAGCGGTCGCGTCCCAGAGCCGCCAGCGCGGGTGGGCAACCTGGTACTCCACTGTGCCGCCATCACGCTGGCGGGTGTAGCCCCAGTAGTGCTCCGTGATGAAGGTGGCCTCGCTGTGCTCGGCGGCGAGCGCCGGGAGGCCGTGCGTCGTTGCGCCGACCCGGTGCCAACGGTCACCGGTTCTCCACGAGTACTCCAGACGACCGGGAGTGGCGATGAGCGTCGATGGAGTCACACTCTGCATCGGGACGGCGGTGTAGGGCTCGTTGTACGCGAGGCGAGCCAGAGCGGCGATCGCGGGGCGCGGAACGAACTCGCGCACGAAGACGACCGCCCTCCTCGTTTCCCCGCCCGGAAGCTCACGCCGGACGTAGAAGCGAAGGTTTACTTCATCGAAGTCGCGATGCCCGGGGACAGGGACGCGGAGCACGCACGTGTCGAGAAAGCGGAATCCGACCACGCTCACGAGGACGCGGCCATCCCATCGGTCGAGGACCGTCCCCGCGGGGACGAGCGGCGCCACCGACCGCTCGTCCACCTCGTAGTTCAGCATTACGAGGTAGCGCCATTCGGCGGTGAGAAAGGCGTGCCGGGGGAGGCTGGAGGGAGTTCGGGGGTGCACGAACATCTCCCGGTGAGGGCACGTCAGATGTGAGCGATGTGAAACCGCGCGGACTCGGCCGAGTCCGCGCGCTGTCGTTATCGCTCGAGATCCTCTATCTGGTGCAGCGTCTCCTCTCCATAGAACAGGCGGATGTAGCGCGCCTGGGTGGGAGTCAGTCGGCGGACGGCCCAGCTGAGGTGCACGAAGTGCGGCTCCACGGGGTTGGTGATCGGGTGCATGCCGATCTCCTCGGGGAGGTGGTTCGCCTTGCGCGTGTTGCACGGGCTGCACGCGGTGACGACGTTCGTCCATTCGTTGGTGCCGCCCCGCGAGAGCGGGACCAGGTGGTCGCGGGTGAGCGACTGCCGCGGCTTGAGCTCGATGGTCGAGCGGCCGCAATACTGGCACTTGTAGCGGTCCCGGGCGAACAGGAAGGTGTTCGTCACCTGGCGGCGGAACCGGCGGGGCACGTGGATGAACTTCATCAGGCGGATGACCGCCGGACGCGGGAGCGAGAGATGCTCCGAGCGGACCATCCTGTCACGGTCCGCCTCGACGATCTCCGCCTTGCCGTCGATGACCAGGCGCAGCGCCCGGCGCAGCGGCACCATCGTCAGCGGTTCGAACGAAGCATTCAGTGCCAGACAACCAACGATCACGCGGACCTCCATTCGCCCTGCAGAAACTCCCGCCTCGGTTGGAAGCGGGAGCGGGAGGAAGCACGAACGTACCACGCTCCGGTCGGCGGCCACTCCGCCGCCGAACTGTCGTCACCATTCGAAGGTAGTGGTGGGCGCCACCCCTTACAAGAGACGGACGATTGGGGCGAGCGTCACCGTGCCCCGCCACGAGAGCCAGCCGGACGCCCAGAATCGCGCACGGCGCGCCTGGGATCAGCGGCGCCCGTGGATTGCCGGATCGTAGAGGTCCGCATCGTTCACGCCAAGGCTACGGGCGAGCGCCAGGCAGAACTCGATGTCACCGACCTGCTCCGCCCGGTGGCCATCGGATCCCAGCGAGACCCTGACACCGCGATCGACGGCACGCCGGACGATGCGCTCGTGAGCGCGGTAGCGGGACGATATCTCGAACGCGATGCCGGCGGTGAACAGGGCCTCGACGAGCCGCTCCTCGATGGCCTCGGTCCAGACTTCCTCGTATGGAAGCCGGCGCAGGGGCAGCGCAACGAGGGTCGGATGGCCGAGGATGTCCACGGTCATCTCGCGCGCGAACGTCTCGAGTGTCGCGACAAAGCCAGCCATGTACGTCGCGACCGTGAGCCCGTCCGGCAGCCGCGGTGCGAATGCGTGGACCCACGCTCCGCTCTCCAGCTGGACCGCGTGGAGGGAACCAATGCGGTGAGTGAACCGCGAGGTCACATCCTCGGGTAGCTCGCGCCAGAGGGGATCATGGAAGCAGAACTCACCACCACGGTTGACGTCGAGGGGCTCGATCTCGTCGAGGTAGTCGCGCACACCGAGGATCGACTTGATGCCGAGTGCGATGTCAGTCGAGACGTGGTCGGAGATCGTGGGCCGAACACCACGCGCCCTCACGCGCTCGACGAGCTGCTCCGGTGGGAGCGCACCGTCGGAGAGAGTGCTGTGGGCGTGGCAATCCAGTGGCTGCCAGCTCGTCACGTCGCCGGGGGCGGGATAACGGGTGGCGGGATGACGGGCGGTGGGCTGACTGGCGGTGGCGATGCCGGCGGAGGCGCGCCACCCGGTGGAGGCAGCCGGAACGGGTTGCTGTCGGGGCGCGGCGGGACCGGTGTGCCCGGAACAATGCGAACGGCACCCGGCTGGGTGGCGCCCGGGGGCGGCATCGACCCCGGCGGAGTCGGCAGGAGGCCCAGGCTGTCGCTCGGCGTCAGCATGAACGGACTGTGGACGTCGCACTCCCGAATGGGCTCGGTGCCCGGGAGGTAGAACTCCCGGTACACAACCTCGCGCGGGCAGAACGGGTTCTCGAGGAGCCCGGTCGTCCCGTCGATGTTGCGCGAGACGATGGGCTCGGGGCGCGGCCAGTCCGGCGGGGCCGGCTTCCGCTGGTAGACTTCCGTCATGAACGCCGTCCACGCCGGAGCAGCAAGGACGCCGCCCTGCGCATCCGTCTTGATCTTCTGCGGGCGATCGAGCCCCATCCACACACCGGCGACGAGGTCGGCCGTGAAGCCGATGTACCACACGTCGTTGCCGTCGTTGGTGGTGCCGGTCTTGCCGCCGCTCGGGATGCGGAAGTTGCCGCGGGCGTAGACCGAGCCGTAGGCGGTGCCGCCGGGACGGCGCACGACATCCTTCAGGATGTCCACCATGATCCAGGCTTCCTCGGGCGCGAGCACCTGGCTGCGCACGGGCGTCGGGGACCACAGGATCTCGCCGCGATTGTTCTCGACCCGGAGGATCGCGTTGGGTGATGCACGAACACCGAGGTTCGCGAAGGCCGAGTACGCGGCGACCATCTCGATCGGGTAGACGCTCGCGGAACCGATGTGGATTGCAGGATACGGCAGAATGTCGCTGGTGATGCCGAACTTCCGCGCCATCTCGATGACGCTCGGCTCGCCGAGTTCCATGCCGAGACGGATAGTCGCCAGGTTGCGTGAGTGGAACAGCGCACTCCGCAGGCTCATCTGTCCTTCGAACTTCAGGTCATAGTTCTGCGGCGTCCAGGTCGTGCCGTCGAACTGAGGCACGGCGAGTGGCGAATCGTCCACGAGATACGAAGGCGGGCGGCCGTTGCGGATCGCGTCTGAATAGACGAAGGGCTTGAAGGTCGAGCCGGCCTGTCGGAGCGCCTGGGTGGCCCGGTTGAACTTCGAGTCATCGAAGTTTCGTCCGCCAACGAGCGCGCGGACGGCACCGCTGCGCGGGTCGAGGGCGACGAAGGCGCCCTGGAGATAGGGCGAGTTCGGCCCATTGTTATCCTGGCCCGACGCATTCCGCGCGAGGTACGCCTCGTAGGTCGTGTGGCGGAAGGCGCCGAACTTCCCCGCCTCGATCTCCCGGAGCTGCTTCTCCAGCGACCGCTCGGCGGCACCCTGCATGTCCAGGTCGAGAGTGGTATAGACCTTGAGCCCCTGCTCGTACAGCTGTCGCCCGAAGCGCGCGTCGAGCTGCTGCCTCACCCACTCGACGAAGTACGGCGCGATCTCGCCCGTTTCCGAGCGCGCGGCGAGCTGGAGGGGGAACGCGCGGGCCAGGCTCGCGTCGGCATCACTGAGCGCGTTGTTACGGCGCATCAGCTCGATGACGGTGTTGCGACGCTGGACGGCGCGCTCCGGATACTGCCGCGGGTTGTAGTTGCCCGGTGCCTTCGGGAGCGCGGCGAGGACTGCGGCTTCGGCGACACTCAGGTCGCGAGCGGACTTCCCGAAGTAGCGCTGCGCAGCGGTCTCGATGCCATAGGCCCCGTTGCCGAGGTAGATCTGGTTGAGATAGAGCTCGAGGATCTTGTCCTTGGTGTAGCGCGCTTCGATGGCGCGCGCGACCTTCGCTTCCTTCAGCTTGCGTACGAGGGTCTTCTCGCGGGAGATCCGGTCCGGGAACACGTTCCGCGCGAGCTGCATCGTGATGGTCGAGAATCCCTGCGAGAATCCCCCCGCGCGGATGTTGCGAAGTCCCGCACCGAACACACGCTGCCAGTCGATGCCGGCGTGGGAGTAGAAGCGCTTGTCCTCGGTGATCACGAACGCATCGCGCAGCGTTTTCGGGACATCGCCGAGCTTCACGAGCGTCCGACGCTCCAGGCCGATCTCGGCGATGAACCGGCTGTCCACCGCGTAGAGCTTCGACGTCTGGCGCGGCGTGTAGTCCTCGAGCGCATCGATGGACGGACAACGTCCTTCGCGGCAGACGAGCGCCCACGCCCCGTACGCCATGCCACCACCGAAGGCTATTCCGAAGGTCGTCAGCAGCAGGAATGCTCGCGTGACCCGGGGGTGCCGACGGGTGAACCGAACGATTCGCCAGGCAGCCATCTACGCTACCTCGAATGGCCGAGCCGGACGTGCTGCGATGTCGGGAGCGGTGCGGAGGATTCGCATGTGGGATGTGGAAGCTAATTCCGGGCCGAAGGGTGGAGCGACGCGAACACAACGTTCGTGACCCACGGCGATGTGACATACGACGCACGAAACCCTATTTTGGTCCCATGGACCAACCGATCGATCTGCTCGACGAGCTGCGGTGGCGGGGGCTGCTGCACCAGCACACCGAGACGCTGACGAGCGCCCTCTCCGGCTCCAGGATGAGCGGATACGCCGGATTCGACCCGAGCGCGCCGAGCCTTCATGTGGGTAACCTCGTTCCCGTCATGGGGCTGGCCCACCTTCAGCGCGCCGGGCACCGGCCCATCATCCTCGTCGGCGGGGGCACCGGCATGATCGGCGACCCGAGCGGACGAACGACCGAGCGGCAACTGCATTCGCCGGAGCAGGTGGACGAAAATGCCCGCTCCATTCGGGCCCAGCTCGAACGATTCCTGGATTTCGAGGGGCCGGCTGCCGCCCTGATGATGAACAATGCCGACTGGCTGCTTCCGCTCAATGCCATCACGTTCATGCGCGACGTCGGCAAGCACTTCACGATCAACTACATGCTCGCGAAGGACTCCGTGAAGTCGCGCATCGACGCCGGGATCTCGTACACCGAGTTCTCGTACATGTTGCTCCAGGCATACGACTATCTCGAGCTGCACCGTCGCGAGGGGGTGACGCTGCAGGTCGGTGGGAGCGACCAGTGGGGCAACATCACGGCCGGCATGGAGCTCATCCGGCGCACGACAGGCGCCGAGGCGCACGCCCTGACGTTTCAGCTGCTCACGAACGCCTCGGGTGCGAAGTTCGGGAAATCCGAGGGCGCGAACGTCTGGCTCGATGCCGAGCGGACCTCTCCGTATCGCTTCTACCAGTTCTGGATCAACACCGACGACCGTGACGTCGGCCGTTATCTGCGCTTCTTCACGCTGCTGGACCGGCCGGAGATCGAGGCACTCGAGCAGTCGGTGCTCGATGCGCCGGAGCGCCGCGGCGCACAGGCGCGCCTGGCACACGACGTCACGGCACGTGTGCACGGCGATGAGGCAGCTCGGACCGCCGCGGACGTCTCTGCCTTCATCTTCGGGAACCTCGATCCGAGCCAGCTTTCGGCACCCGCTCTCCAGCTCCTGCGGTCTGAAGCGCCGTTCACGGAAGTGACCGAGTCGGAGCTGCTCGGAGCGCCAGCCGCAGAGCATTCCGGGGGCGCGTCGCGCTACGACGTGCTGAAGCTCCTGACGATCGCCGGACTCGCAGCCTCGAACGGTGCCGCCAAGCGTCTGCTCGAGCAGGGCGGCATCGCGGTCAATCGCCGAAAGCTGGCGGCGAACGAACGATTCCTGGACCCGGCGGCGGTACTCCTCGCCGGAAATCACTTGATAGTTGCGAAGGGAAAAAAGGAGTACGCAATGGTGCGAGTGGTGCGGTAAGGGCTGGTGGACTGCCTGCGCGGGGAAAGAGACCCGGAATCGGTGAGCTCGACGCCCGGTGAAGCGGTACCATACACAGCCCGCGCCCGGTACTTGCCGTACTGTTCACTGTGGATATCCTCACCTTCGATCTCGATAGCCAGCGATACGGTTTTCCAGCGAGCAGTGTCGTTCAGGTGGTTCAGATGGTTGCGATCGCCCCGCTTCCGGGGGCGCCCGAGATCGTCGAGGGGGTCATCAACGTCCGCGGAACCATCGTTCCCGTGTTCAACCTGCGGGCGCGATTCGGGCTCCCAGCCCGTCCAGTCGACCCCAGCCAGCACCTCGTGATTCTCGGCACGGCGACGCGCCCAGCGGCGGTCCGGGTCGATGCCGCTGAAGATTTCATCTCCATTCCCGACGCGGACATCACATCCGCCGCTGCCCTCGCCGACACGGGGCTCGGGGTCGAGGGAACCCGGCACGTTGCCGGTGTCGCCGCCACGCCGGATGGCACGACGATCATCTACGATCTGGCCGCGTTTCTCTCGCTCGACGAATCAGCGATCCTCGACCACGCGCTCGCGCCATCTGGTGCGTAGCCGGATGCGTGTGGGAGTGAAGGGAGGAGACTGGAGTCATCCCGAGTTTGCCGCGATCGCTCGCAGCCTCCAGGACTCCGCGGGCCTCGTCTTCCCGCCAAACCGCCGAGAGTCTGCCGAAGCGGGCATGCGGCGCGCGATGGTCGCAACGTGCATCTCGGATCCGCACGACCTGCGCCGCGCCGCGGATGCGACGGGCGAGACGCGCGATGTTCTCCTCACGGAGCTGACGATCGGGGAGACGTTCTTCCTCCGCGAGAACGGCCAGTTCGACTTTCTGCGGACGTCGGTCCTTCCGGAGTTGCGCGCGACCATCGGGCAGCGGCAGCTGCGGATCTGGTCCGCGGGCTGTGCGACCGGGGAGGAGCCGTATTCGCTCGGGATCATCCTGAGGGAAGCAGGGTGGTCAGGCGGCGCCTCGATCCTCGGCACCGACATCGCCGCAGCGCGCATCGTCACCGCGCGCCGCGCGCGATACACGGCGTGGTCGATGCGCGGCGTCAACGATGCCATCATCGGGAAGTACTTCGAGAAGCGCGGCAAGCAGTTCCTGCTTCGATCCGACGTTCGTCAGGCCGTCGAGTTCCGGACGCTGAACCTCGCGTCCGCGGAGTACCCATCGGCAACCACGGGTGTGGAGCAGATGGACGTGATCTTCTGCCGCAA
>JANPKQ010000066.1:0-2100 GCA_031426115.1 Gemmatimonadaceae bacterium
GCGCCAACGCGCGGTGGGATGGCAAAATAGCCGCCCCCCCCGATGGCGGCCCCGCCTATCATTTCGTGTCGCTGGCGCCTCGCTGTCTTACCCCAACCTGGCGGGGGGCTTTTATGGTCACCGCGCACGGCATGGTCGTTCGGTCAGGGCGCGGTCGCTGACAGCGGCTGGGCTTTCTCGACCCGCTCGATCGACGCCGATCGCGACATGCTGCCGGTCAGCACCTGGCCCGCGTACACGGCACCTGCACGCGGTTCCAATGCGCCCGTGCCGTGGTGAATCTCGGCGTTCAGCTCACCGCCGATCAGGAGGACGAGCATGGACAGGTACATCCACGTCAACAGCGCGATGACGCCGCCAACCGTACCGTAGGTCTTGCTGTACGCGCCGAAGTTCACGACGTACGCACGGAACAAGAGGGTGACGACGACCCAGAGGACCGTGGCCAGTACTGCTCCGACGAGGACCTGCCTCCGGTCCTGCCGAAGATTCGGCAGGAAGTAATACACCATCCACGCTGCCGCGACGAGGAGCGCGAGCGCGACCGGGTATTGCAGGACCTTCCACGCCGTAACGGCTCCGTCACCGAGTCGCAGCTGCGTGCCGATCCAGTCGGCGATGGCTTCGCCCCCGAGCATGATCGTGGTTGCCGTGAGGAGTACGATCCCGGCGGCTACGACGCTGGCGAGAGCGAGCAACCGCTTCTTCCACCACTTCCGCGTCTCCGTGATGTCGTAGGCGCGGTTGAGTGCATCGATGAGCCCGTTGAAGATGTTCGAGCCGGCCCACGCGGCGAGCACGGCACCCAGCGACATCAACCCGGGCGCTCCCTCCGCGAGGACGACATCCTGGACGACCCCTCGGACCAGGTCGAGCGCGTCACCGGGAAGTGTTCCCGCCAGCTGCGACATCGCGCGGTCGATGAGCTGCTGCTTGTCGCCAATGATCCCCAGCAGGGGCGCCGCGAAGAGGAACAGCGGGAAGAGCGAGAAGAAGAAGTAGTACGCCGTCTGGGCGGCCAGCCCCATGATGTCGTCGTCGAGCACTTCCTTCCCCGTCGCCCGAAGGAGCGGACCGACGCGGTATCCCTTGATGATCATCGAGTGTCCATGAGGGTGGCTTTGTCCTCATGGGCGGGGCAAGCGTCAGGCCAGCTTCACCGGGTCCCGTGGACCAGCTTCAGCGTCGCGAGGGTGGCGCTCGCGCGGATGCGGGCCTTTCGCGGCGCCGACGCCCAGTTTGCGGATACGTGGAGATCGCCGGACTGATGCAGCCCCTCGGCGTCCACCTTCGCAATGATGCGCCGCGCGTCCAGCTGCACGCCGACGTCCGATGGGACGTAGACCGTGACCGACCCGAGAACGATGTCCAGGTCCACCTCGAGGTCCAGCATCCACCGTCCGTCGAGGTGCAGTTCCGCACCCGCACCGCGAGCGCCCACGCGAAGGCGCCCCGTCCTGGCGTTGGCGAGACCCGACGCCGTCAGCGTTGCCGCGCTGACGTCGAGCTCCAGCGCGTCCATCACCAACGGATTCGGACTGTCGAAGCCGACCCGGACCTCGCTCGCTGAGGAATGCACGGACAGGCGGCGCAGCGCGATCCCGCCGAAGTCCAGCGTCGCCGTCGCGACGTCGAGGCGCACCGTCACGTTCATCGGGTTGGAGCGCCCGAGCTGCAGCACAGCCTCGCCGGTGCTGCGACCTTCGCTGCCCGCGCGCGCATCGGGGCGGGCGCCGGCGCCTATCGTCAGCGAACGTGCGGCCGAGTCGAACACGAGCAGCGGGTGCGTCCGGGTCGCGTCGTATCGGAGGTGCAGGTCATAGAGCTGGGATCCGAGCTCCGCGGGCCGGGTCCGGAGTTGCCCGCGGGTATAGTCGATCCGAACCGCGACCTCTGACGAGTCGCGGTGCCCGCCCGCGGCATCGAGGACTCGCCAGGTCTGCGATTCGCCCGCGCCGGCAACGCCGACGCACAGGGTTGCAACACGGAGCAGCGACCTGATCATCGCGCGCGGCCGCTTGCGATCGGCGTAGGACGCCGCGCCGCGGCAACGCCGGACACCGGCGTCGGAGTCTGCCAACTCAGCTCATCCAGGACAAC
>JANPKQ010000067.1:0-89823 GCA_031426115.1 Gemmatimonadaceae bacterium
AAATCAGCGACCGGAAGTTCGTGATGCTCGACGATGAGGATCCGAAGCCCGTTCGGAAGCGTGCGGGTGACCACCGGCGGAAGCGACAGGGACTTCGCCGGTCCGAGGCGCGGCGGTGTGGTTCGGTCGATCGTGACTGCGGTGCCGGTGCTCGGCGCTGCAGGTGTTCCTGCCGGCGCTGGAGTGCCGGTGCACGCGGTAACCAGCAACGTCCCGAGTGCGATGGCCAATCGCGATCCATTCCGGCCGGCTGCAGTCGTTGTTGGCGTCCGCATTATCGGGCGCCTCCCTTCACCATCAGGCTTCGCTGCCCTTCGGGAACGATCGTCAGGACGATGCGCGGCTGGCCGAGATACCGCTCGGCAACGCGGCGCACATCCGCAGTCGTTACTCGGTCGTAGCGTGCGGCATCCTGCTGCGCATACCCGGGCGTTCCGATGAAGTAGTTGTAGAGGTTGAACTGGTCCGCCTTCTCCCGCACGCCGGCGAGGTTGTCGAGGAAGCTGGCGCGGGTCGTGTTCTGGGCACGCTGCAGCTCGCGGGTCGTGATGCCATCGCGGATGATGCGCGCGATCTCCTCGTTCACGAGGTTGGCGATCGTCGTCGGCACCTGTCCCGGCTTCGGCGTCACTGTGATGGTGAAGTCGCCATCCAGCTTGCTGCTCTGCTGCCGCGCACTCACATCCTGGGCGACCTGCAGCTCATACACGAGTCGCTTGTAGAGCCGGGCGTTCTTGTCACCGGCCAGCGTATAGGCCAGGATGTCGAGCGCTGCGTCGTCTGTGTGGAACGCCTTCGCCGTATGCCAGGTGTTGTACAGCCGCGGGAGCTGCACCCGGTCTTCCAGCACGAGAAAGGTGTCGCGCGGGATCGTGACCACGGGGACGATTGGCCGGGCGGGGAGCGTTGGTCCGCGCGGGATGTCACCGAAGTATCGAGTGATCCACTGCTTCACCGAATCGGGGCGGAAGTCACCGGCGATGGTGATCGTCGCATTGTTCGGCGCGTAGTAGGTCCGGAAGAAGGTCTTCACATCATCGAGCGTCGCGGCACTGAGGTCGGCCATCGACCCGATCACATCCCACGAGTATGGATGCGATGGTGGATACAGGGCGGCATAGATGGTTTCCTCGGCGAGCCCGTACGGAACGTTGTCGACACCCTGCCGCCGCTCGTTCTTCACGACGTCCCGCTGCAGGTCGAGCTTCGACTGGTCCATCGTCGGCAGCAGCCATCCCATCCGGTCGGCGTCGAGCCACAGCGCGAGGGGCAGCGCGTTCGACGGCATCCACTCGTAGTAGTTCGTCCGGTCGCGACTCGTCGAGCCGTTGTTGTTCGCTCCGGCCGCTTCGAGGAGCTTGTCGAAGTCGCCCACGGAAACGTTCTGCGATCCCATGAACATGATGTGCTCGAAGAGGTGCGCGAATCCCGTTCGCCCGCGCTGCTCGTCGCCCGAGCCCACCTTGTACCAGGTATTCACCGCGACCAGCGGCACCGAGTGGTCCTCATGCAGGATCACCTCGAGTCCGTTCGGCAGGGTATATCGCTCGAACTTGATCTCGGGAATTGCCTGGGCCTCGGTCTGCAGCGCGCCGAAAAGAAGGATCAGTGCGATGGGGAAACCGAGACGTGTCTGAAGCCGGAATGTCATGGGTCCGCCGTTCTTGCAAGCATGAACACGAGGGGCACCTTGATGGATTCGCTGAGGACGTACCGCCACGCCTCGCCGCGATTTGCCGAGATCGGGCTGGTTGGGGTCGGCGACGTGTAGGGCGTCAGCCCGAGCCCTCGTGCAAGGATGGACAGTCGCAGCATGTGAAAGGGATCACTGACGAGGATCGCGCGGTCGAGATCGCGACTGTGCATCATGTCCGCAACGACGCTGAGCGACTCGCGTGTCGTCCGTCCCTGATTCTCCACCAGAATGGCGCTGTCGGGCACGCCATGTCGCAGTGCGTACGCTCGGCTGACTGCTCCCTCGCTCGTCGTATCGCCCACGCCCATCCCGCCGGTGACGATGAGCAACGGTGCGAGCCCTCGGGACCACAGTCGGATCGCGTGATCGAGGCGCGCCTTGAGGACCGGTGAGGGCCGGCCGACATACTGCGCCGCCCCGAGGACGACGACCGCGTCGGCTTTCTGCGCACGATCCCGCGATCCGGCGTGGACGACCGCGATCGCGGATGCCACCCACAGCACCAGGAGCACCACGACGATGCTCCCCCAGAGGAGCCTCCATCCCGACCGCCGTCCCATGTGCGGAAGCTACCGGAAGTGTCGCGGCTGACGGTAGGTCATCATTCTGCGAGACTCAGCAGCGAGAGCCAGAAGACGTCGAACGTGACCCGGTCGTCTCGTCCGCCATCCCCCCGAGGGTGGCTCGCCAGTCCATCGATGAACGCGACGACGACGGATGCCAGCAGCTCCACCGGCACTCTCGGGCGCAGCTCGAGCAGCTCGAAGAGATGCCGGATGCTGTCCGTGGCCGCGTCCCGCCGCAGTCGCAGCGACTCCTGGACGGCGTGCCGAACTCTCGGCACGCGGTACTGCCCCAGCTCGAGGAGCAATCGCAGGTGGCCGCCATCGAGTTCTTCGTCCAGCCAGCGCCACAGCGCGTCGACGGCTGTCGATGCCGTTGCCCCCTCGAGTGCAGCCCGTTCGCGCTCCAGCAGCTGGGCGGTTGCCCAGATCGCCACCTGCTCAAGGAGCGATTCCTTGTCGTGATAGTGGTAGTGGATCAGCGCCTTGCTGACGCCGGCGGCGTCGGCGACGTGCTGCATGCTCAACTCCGCGGCACCCATGGCGATGAGCCGCTCCGCGGTTCCCCGGAGGATTCGTTCGGCGGCCTTCGGGCGACCGGGTGAGGGAATCCCGGGCAGCGGGAGTGTCAGCGGACCCCGCCCTTCGTCACGCCCGCCACGATGCGCTCAGAGTGGGCGGACAGTGCCGAACGCAGGGGCATCGACCTGATAGCCCTTCGCTTCCAGCGAGGCAGCCAGCGCCGTCTGTGCCTCCGGTTCGCCATGGACGAGATGAACGCGCTCGAGGCCGGGCGATCCGGAGCGAACGGTATCGAGCCAGCTCGTGAGCTCGCCCCGATCGGCGTGTGCGCTGTACCCGCTGATGACCTCCACGCGCGCACGCAGCGGAATCTCGTCTCCGAAAATCTTGAGGATCGGTTGCTGCTCGACGATCCGGCGTCCCAGCGTATGCTCGGCCTGGAAACCGACGACCAGGATCGTATTCCTCGGGTCGGACGCGCCGTGAGCAAGGTGATGAAGGATCCTGCCCGCTTCCATCATGCCCGATGCTGCGATGATGATCATTGGGCCACGAGCGGTGTTCAGCGCCTTGGATTCCTGCGCATCCCGCGTGTAGATCACGGGCACGAACTTGAACAGTTCGCTCACCCGCTGTACGAGATCCTCGGTCTGGTCGAACAGGTCCGGGTGCATTTCGAACACCGACGTCGTGTCGATCGCGAGCGGACTATCGATGTAGACGGGAATGGCGGGGATCGCTCCTTCCCGCGTCAGGATGTGAAGCTCGTAGATGATTTCCTGCGTACGCCCCACGGCGAACGCGGGGATCAGGATGCGACCGCCACGAGCAGCCGTCTCCTTGATGACCTGCGCGAGTCGTAATCGGGCGTCTGACACCGGCTCGTGGTCACGGTTGCCGTACGTCGATTCCATGATGACGACGTGCGCGCCGTCCGGCGGTGCCGGATCGCGGATGATCGGCAATCCTGCGCGGCCGATGTCGCCGGAGAACACCAGTCGCCGCGTGATCCCGTTTTCGGTGCAGTCGAGCACGACAGACGCCGATCCAAGGATATGACCGGCCTCGACGAATGTGGCTCGAACTCCGGGAATCGGCTCGAAGGGGGTGTTGTACGGCACCCCTGTCATGAGTTCGATCGTATGCGCTGCGTGCCGAAGACCGTACAGCGGTTCGGCAGCCGTTTTCCCGCGTCGGGCGAGGAACTCGGCGTCCTTTTCCTGAATGTGTGCCGAGTCCGCAAGCATGATCGCGCAGAGATCCCGGGTGGCCGGGGTCGCCCAGATCCGGTTGCGGTAGCCTTCACGGACGAGGAAGGGCAGTCGTCCTGCGTGATCGATGTGTGCGTGCGAGAGCACCACGGCATCGATCGAGGCGACCGGGATCGGAAGATGGGCGTTCTTTTCCCGCGTCTCCGAGCGCTTCCCCTGGAACATGCCGCAGTCGAGGGCCAGCGTGCGGCCGTTCACGCGAACAAGATGGCACGAGCCGGTTACTTCGTTCGCGGCACCCGCGAAGGTGATCTCCATCCTATCCTTCGCCGTCGGTCGCACGCTGAAAGACGATCACCAGTCGCTGCGCGCCCTGAGTCATCATCGCCGGCTCCCAGCCGCCGCGACTGCGCTCGTTCATGAGGTCCGTGATCGCATCCTCATCATCCTTCGCTCGCTGCGTCAATCGCAGCACCACTGCCTGGTATTCTTTCATGCGCGCGAAGATAGTACTTTCCGCGCCATGGACACCACCCCTGAATTTCCGACGCTGCTCGTCGTTCGCCACCCGCTCGTGCAGCACAAGCTCACGATCCTGCGCGACCGGGGAACGCCGACCAAGATATTCAAGGAGCTGGTGGACGAGATCGCGATGCTCATGGCCTACGAGGCTACCAGTGAGCTCACGCTCGAGGAGCTGCCGGTCGAGACGCCGCTCGAGCGAAGCATGGGATCACGTGTCAGCGGCAAGAAGCTCACCCTCGTTCCGATCCTGCGCGCCGGACTCGGCATGGTCGAGGGCGTGCTGCGCCTCGTACCAGGGGCACGGGTCGGACACATCGGACTCTACCGTGATCACGACACCCTCGAGCCGGTAGACTACTACTTCAAGATTCCCGGTGATGTGAGCGAGCGGGAATTCCTGATCCTCGATCCAATGCTCGCCACCGGCGGAAGCGCCGTGGCAGCAGTGACCTCGCTCAAACGGGCGGGTGCCTCGCGGATTCGTTTCCTGTGTATTGTCGCCGCGCCCGAAGGCGTGCGCCGCCTGGCGGGAAGCCACCCCGATGTGATGATCTACTGTGCCTCGCTCGATCGCGAGCTCAATGCGCAGGGCTACATCCTTCCCGGCCTCGGGGATGCCGGGGATCGCCTCTTCGGGACACGCTGATACGCTGAGGACGCTCTCACGCACGAGGCCCGCGGAGCAGACTGCTCGCGGGCCTCGATTTCTTCTCGGGATTGGGATCGTTCGTCGCTGCGTCAGCGGGACGGTGGTGCGCTCAGCCGAACCACTCTCGCGGGCAGTCCCGTTGCTGCCGGGCGGCATCGAGAATCCACTGCTGTGACTGCGAATCGATGATCTCCTCGGCGACCTTGTTGAACCAGGCCTTGGCCATGGACACATCTCCGATGCGGCGCCACAGCTCGCCAACGAGATACGTCAGGACGGCGCGCTCGTCGCGCGCAACGCCGTCGTAGGTCTCGAGTGCCCGGCTGAACATCCACGCGGCATGCCGACGGAAATAGCGCTCGGCTTCGCTGTCCCCTTCATCGACGCAGCACCAGGCCGCACGAAGAAGGAGATCAGCCACGTGCCGCGGCTCCATCGACTGCCACTCGGCGACCTTCGCCGCGGCTTCGTACTTCTCGGACCCGGTCAGTGCACTGGTGGCGAGCGTCGGGGCGAGTTCGTTCCACACGTGCTCCTTCAGCATCGGGCTGACATCCGCTTCTTCGCTGAAGTCCCGCTCCGATCCGGAGTAACCGCACCGGCTGCACATATGCACGAGGAAGGGAAGCGGCTGGGTGCCCGCTGCCCGCTCATGGAAGTCCGTGCGCTTCCCGCCGAATGAATTGGTCGACACGACCGCCTGCGACCGGAACTCGGAGTCGCAGATCGGACAGCGCAGTTCAATGTGTTGGAGCGTCGTCATATCCCACCTTCAGGGTTCTCGCCAGAGAGATAGGGAATTTCTGTGCCAAACCTCACGAAGCCCTCCGTCTCATCGATCCCGCCAGCTTCTCCGCGGCGACTGAAATCGCGGTCCTTGTTGGGGCGGGGGGGCACCTGTATCTTGCCGCCGTCCCGATCCTCCCGCGCCGCCCATCTGCGACCGGTCGTTGATGCTGATCAACCTGCTGCCAGACTTCTTTGCCGTTCTCAATAGCACCGACCGGACCGCTGCCTATCTCCGCTACTTCGACGCGCACCGCCCTCTTTTAGAAGCGTACTGGCACAACTACGTTCTCGATCCCGACGGCCCGCATTTCCAGGACGTCGTACGATCAGCCGTCATGGCCGATCGTACCGATCTCCGGACGATGCTCGAGCGAACGGACGTCGTTGCCCTCGCCCGGCAGACGGAACAGCAGTGCGCCGAGCTCCTGCGCCTTGATGTGGATCTCGACATCGTGCTCATGGTTGGCGTCGGCGCCGCCAACGCCGGAGAGCTCGTCGTCGATGGAACTGGTGTTGCGTTCGTCTGCCTCGAGCATTTCACCAGCGTGATGAATCCGGAGACCCAGGGTCTTGGGCTCGACCCGGAGCTCATCCCTCTCTGGCTCGGTCACGAGATCACGCACGGTCTCCGATACACATCCCCGACGAGCCGGAGCGAAATCCGCCACGTCATTGAGGATGCGGGCGGCTACTACTCCTACTGGGAGACTGGCCGTCAGGTCCGGTTGCGCGAATTGCTCATCAATGAGGGTCTCGCAATTCACGTTTCGCGCGCCATCAGTCCGGGGCACGCCGCATGGGAATATTTCGGCTACGGCCGCCGGCACTATGGGCGCGTGCGGGAGATGGAGCCGGTGCTCACTCGGGCCATCGGCGAGGATCTCGACCGCGCGGGACTCGGCCTGCGGCTGAGATACCTCTCCGGGGGTATGAGCGACGACGCCCGGACCATCGATCGCTATGTCCTTCCTGAGCGCGGTGGCTATTACGTCGGCGCGAGGATGGTCGAGACGGCCATCGCCGACCGCGGCATTGTGTGGGCCGTGCGGGCAGGCGCCGATGAGATTTCCGGACTGGCGAGCAGTGCCGCGGCTACGGCCTGATGGGCATGCTTGGTAGCATTCTGCTACCAAGTCTGGGGCGTTCCGTCTGTTGGTTACTTCCCGACGCAGAACGCGCTGAACACCCGGTCGAGCACATCATCGACCCCCACAATGCCGATCAGCTCCTCGAGTGCCACGACGGCATTGCGCAGGTGCGTCGCAGCGACGGGCGCTGGCAGCTGATCCTCTCGCCAGGCTGACAGGAAGCGGACGACTTCGGTTCTCGCCTCGTCCACCGCATGTTGGTGACGGATGCGTGTCAGCACGGGCGCATCGAGTGGCAGATCGATGTTGTGGGTCGAGAGGAGGTCGACGATCAGCGCGATGAGTGCATCCAATCCCGCCCCTGTCTCCGCGCTGACGGCGGCCATCGGGAGATAATCCGGGAATGGTTTGATTTGGTAGTGTTGTGCGACTAATTGGTGTTCATCACGCGGCGCCAGGTCCGACTTGGTTCGGACCACGATGATCGGCACGTTCGTTCGTTCCTGTACCAGCTGGACGACCGACGCAATCGATGCCGGATCATCCCCGCACGCCAGGACAACCGCCGCACGATCCAGATAGCGCTCACTCATCTCGATGCCCATCTGTTCGACCCGGTCCGTGGTCGTGCGGAGCCCCGCAGTGTCCACGAGTCGAAGGGCCCAGACACCGGCATCGATCACGGCCTCGAGTGCATCTCGCGTCGTCCCCGGAACATCTGTGACGATCGCACGCGATTGCCCGAGGAGTGCATTGAACAGCGAAGACTTTCCCACGTTCGGAGCGCCGGCCAGAACAACCACCGCACCTTCCCGAACGAGCTCGCCCGCTTCGGCCGTTGCGCGGAGGTGCGTCAGCTCATCGAGAACTGCATTGGTTGCGGTGATGATCCGGTCCACCGGTACGGGCCCATCGTCCTCCTCCGGGAAGTCGATGTCATAGGCGATGAGTGCCTCGATCTCGATCAGCGCGTGCCGGAGTTCCGTCACCCGGCGTGAGAGCCCACCATCGAGCTGTGCCAGCGCAACCGCTTGTCCGCGGCGTGATCGTGCCTCGATGAGGTCGGCCACGGCCTCTGCCTGCGTCAGATCGAGCTTGCCGTTCAGCACGGCACGACGCGTGAACTCGCCAGGAAGCGCTTGCCGTGCTCCGTGATCGATGAGCGCGGCGATGATCGTGCTTGGCACCAGCACGCCGCCGTGAGTCGTCAATTCGACGAGGTTCTCGCCGGTGTATGAACGCGGACCATCGTACCGCGTCACCAGCGCGCGATCGAGCACCTCGCCCGTGCGTCCATTCCCGATCTCACTCAGCGTGGCTCGCCGCGGAAGTGGCGGCCAGGAAGCCACGACGGCGTGGGCGATCTCGAACGCATTCGGTCCGCTCAGTCGAATGAGCGCGAGTGCTCCACGTCCGGGAGCGGTTGCCAGCGCGACGATCGTGTCGGCGCCACCTGGAAGGGACGCGTGGATGGGAGCGGATGGAGGGATGTCCTCCATCTCATCTCACAGCGCGAACGTCATGCCGGGCTCGAGCACCTTCACATCCTCCCGGCGCGGATGCTTCTCCAGCGTTGACCGGAGCTGGTTGATCGCATCGAACGGACCTGCCGTGAAGTGGTGGAAGGTTCCCCAGTGATACGGGATGAGATAGCGTGCGCCCAACCGCTCGAATAGTGTCAGCGCATCATCACTGGAGAGATGACCGCGCCTGAACCGCGGCTTCCACCACGGCGCATGCCCGATCGGCAGGAGCGCAAGATCGAGACGGCGATGGGCAGGATGCAGGATTGTCTCGACCATGCGGTGCGTCGCCTCGGTGAGCCCCGTATCACCAGCGAAGAAGCACGCCAGGTCGGGCGCTTCGAGCAGATACATGTTCGCGGCACTACGCCAGTGATCGAAACCGTAGCGGTTGCCGCGATGCTCTGCTGTCGTTCCGTGAATGGTGAGGCTCCCGAGGCGAAACGCATCGCCGGGGTCGATTGCCTCCGCCTGCCTGTATCCGGCGCTGCGCAGCCATCGTTGCACTGGTCCCGGTGCAAGAATCGGGATGTCCTGTGGCAACGCTGCCAACGAGGTGAACGACAGGTGGTCTGCATGCGCATGCGTCACGAGAACCGCGTCGAGCACCGGAAGCTTGTCCAGCGGCACTCCGGGTGCAGCTACCCGCTTCAGGATGCGAGCGAGCGCAGGATCGAAATTCGGATCGGTAAGGATGCGCTTCCCGCCGATTTCGAGAAGGAGAGTTGCGTGGCCGATGTAGGTGACACGAATTCCCTCCGGAGCACACGCCTCGGCGTTCGTGACGCCGGGCGCTGCCCGCGTCAGGCCCGCTTTGGCGGAGTTACTTTCGCCCTCTCGTTTGCGATCAGCCATTGCTGTGGGAGCGCGGCAAGGTTCTGCACCGCATAGTAGAGATTCAATCCGGAAGCGAAGTTCAGGAAGAACACTGTCATCATGACCGGGAAGAAATAGGCCATGAGCTTCGCCTGCGGATTGGGCGGTGCATTCCGGATGCCGATCCACGAGAGGACGAACATCGAGAGCCCCATGAGAACGGGCACGATGTAGAACGGGTCCTTCAGGGAGATGTCGGGGAGCCAGAGGAAGGAGACGCCACGGAACTCGATCGTGTTCTGGAAAACGAAGAACAGCGCAAAGAGGATCGGCATCGGAAGCAGCATTGGCAGGCACCCCACCATTGGACTGAATGGGGTCATGTCGTGCTCCTTGTAGACGCGCATCAGCTCTTCCCGCTGCTTCTCCGGGTTGCTGGCGTACTTTTTCTGAACCTCCATCAGTTGCGGCTGGATCTGCTGCATGCGAAGGCTCGATCGCATGGCCCGCTGGTTGAGCGGCCAGAGCGCGATACGCACGGCTACCCCGAAGATGACGAGCACCCAGCCGTAGTTCAGCTTGAACGTGTCGTGAAGCCAGAGCAGGACCTGCAGGACGATCGTGGCAAAGGGCTGGACGACACCCTGCAGCCACCCACCGTATGGGTTGGCGTTCTTGAAATCCCGCCCCATGGCGACGAGCCGGCGGGAGTCCTGAGGGCCCGCATAGATCTCGAATGCGAAGCGTCCGTCCGTGATCGGCTCGATGGTTGATGCGGCTGCGGTCGTCGCGGCTTTCGATGTCCGGGGACCTCCGACGGCGACGATATCCCGAAATGGTGTGTCGCCAGTTGGGGTCAGGAGTCCAAGCAGGAAATACTTGTTCTTCGCGACGACCCAGGTGAGGGGACCATTGTACCTCGCCTGTTCCCCCGGATCGAGACTCTTGAAGGAGATGCTCTTGGCGCTGCCGACAGCGGGCTTGTAGGCATACGCGAGATGCTGCTGATCTTCGGAGGAGTCGGCTTCCTCCGACCTGATGCCTCGAGGAAGATCGATCAGCAGGCTCACCGGGTCGGTGCCCCCAGTGACGGTCCCATCGACACGCACGACATAGCCGTCAGGCACGAACGTGTATGTGATGGCGAGCTCGGCATCTCGAACAGATGCGCGATACGTGAGCGCGCTCTCGGTTTGCTCGGCGCGAAACATCACGTTGTCGAGCGAGACTGTATCCTGGGCAAGCGCGAGACGATACCGCAGCATGGGCTCGCCATCGCGGTTCATCTCGACGTCGCCACCCGCCTTGTTGAGTGCACGGTACTGTGTCAGCTGGACGCTGTTGAGCCTCGCCCCTGCGTTGGTGAACCGATAGTGACTCGTCTGCGTGGTGATGAGCGTCGTGTCCGCTGCGGCGACTGGAAGGGGCGTCGTACTCGGCACACCGGAAACAGAGCCTCGGTTGCCGCTGTCGAGCGGCGTGGCCCGCGGAATGGTATCGGTCCCATTGCCTGACAGCGTTTGAGCGGTGTCGGCATTCAGGCGGCGAGCCGCCGCCGGTGGCTTCGAAAAGAATCGCGGAACCGCGACCAGGACGAAAGCCGTAAGAATCATCGCGAGAAAAAGTCGCTTCTCCATCTATGCGATCACGAGTTCAAGGGACCGGATCGAAACCGCCGGGGCGGAACGGGTTACAGCGTCCAATGCGACAAATCGCCATCCAGCCGCCGCGAATGGCACCGTACCGCTCGAGCGCCTCGATGGCGTAGGCCGAGCAGCTTGGATAGTAGCGACATGCGGCCGGGAGGAGCGGAGAGAGCACGACCTGATAGCCACGCACGACCATGATCAGAATCGTACGCATCATGCCGGCCGCCCGCGCTGCACCGCTTGGGTAACACCGGCCTTCAGCTCGGTGCGCAGCACCTCGAACGCGGCTGCGTATGCCCGTGGCCCGGCCCGTACAACGAGATCTGCACCGAGCTCCGGCAGGAGCGGGAGGATGTCGCATCGCACCAGCTCCCGAAGGCGGCGCTTGAGGCGGTTGCGTTCCACGATGGTATGGCGGTGTTTCGGAACGATGATGCCAACCCGTGGATGACGCAGAAGGGAAGCGAGGATCCGAACCTCGAGGTGTTCGGTTCGAGCTCGCTTCCCTTCGCGCAGAACCTTCTGCAGATCCGACCCCCGGGTGAGACGCAGTCGCCGGGGGTAGGAGGCGCGGTCAGGCGCCGGCGTACTTGGTCGGCAGCTGGACAGTGAGGCGTTTCCGACCCTTCTTGCGCCGCCGGCTGAGTACTTCACGTCCCCACTTGGTGGACATGCGAAGCCGAAAGCCGTGTGTCCGAATCCGGCGCTTGTTGCGGGGGCGATAGGTGGGCTTGCCCATTTGAAAACTCCAGAGTGAACCGACGTGCCGTGTTTGGCGACAGCCGGGGAATTCTAGTGGGCAAGTGACGATGAGTCAAGGGAATGCACGCTTTGGCCGTCCAACACACATTGACTTTTCAACACGGCTCTCCTAGCTTCGCGCCCCGCCTGACTTTTCCACATTCGGTGATGAGCCTCAGCCCAACAGAGATCTGGACACGTCTGCTCGACCGAGCCCGGCTCGAGTTGCCCGATCAGACGTTCCGCAGTTGGCTCGAACCGACCGAGGCGTTGGAGGTCGTGGGCTCGACCATCTTCGTCGGCTCTCCCGATCAGTTCGCAGCTGATTGGAACGACTCGAAGCATGCCGACCTGCTGACCAGCCTCGCGCCGGTCGCCCTCGGTCACCCAATGACCGTCGTCTTCAAGGTCACCGATGAGCGGAAGACGCGGACACAGATGGACCTGTTCGTCGGTCAGCCGGCGACGAGACAGGCCACACTGTCACGCGGTCAAGACGCCACTACGGCGCCTCTGAATCCTCGGTACACGTTCGACCACTTTGTGATCGGAAAGTCGAATGAGATGGCCGCGGCAGCCGCTCAGGCGATCGCCGAAGCACCAGGGCGGACCTACAATCCTCTCTTTCTGTACGGTGATACCGGGCTCGGTAAGACGCATCTGATGCAGGCAGTGGCTCATCGGATCCTCGAGCGCAAGCCGGAAACCCGCCTGGTTTTCATCGGAACCGAGCAGTTCACGAATGAGCTCATCGCCGCCATTCATGGGCGCACGACTCCGGAGTTTCGACGCCGGTATCGCGAGACTGATCTCCTTCTCGTCGACGATATCCAGTTCCTGAAGAACAAGGAAGCAACTCAGGAGGAGTTTTTCCACACGTTCAATGCGCTCTATGAGGCTGGCCGCCAGATTGTACTCACCAGTGACCGTCCCCCTGCCGAAATACCTGGACTCGAAGCGCGACTCGTCAGTCGATTTGCCTGGGGCATGGTCGCTGATATCGAGCTGCCGGATCTCGAGCACCGCATTGCCATTCTTCGCCAGAAAGCCCGTCTCGATCATCTCGAATTGACGATTCCGGAGGATGTCATTCGGTTCATCGCGGAAAATGTCCGGTCGAGCGTGCGGGAGCTCGAGGGTTCGATGATCAAGTTGCTTGCGTACGCATCTCTCAAACGGCAGGACATCTCCGTTGAGCTGGCCCGGGAGGCGTTGCGTGACAAGTTGCGGTTCGCTGAATCCCAGGAGCCGGAAACTGCACGAGGGCTTACGTTAGCCACTATCCAGCACGCCGTAGCAAAGGAGTGGGGCGTGACTGTGGAGATGCTCAAGTCGAAGACTCGGACGAAGCAGATCACGACACCGCGGCAGATCGCCATGTTCCTCGGCCGGGAGCTCCTTGGACTGCAGTTGGTCGAGATCGGTAATGCGTTCGGTGGCCGGGATCACTCCACGGTCATTCACAGTCTCGAGCGCGTGAATAGCTCGATGATCGAGGATCCGACGCTGAAGAGCAGAATCACCAGGTTGAGATCATTGTTGGAAACTCTGCGTGCCTGAGGACATCACGGAGTTGCAAACATCTCCGGCTGTTGTCTTTCACCACTTCACCAGGCACCCACGGTCATCAACAGTGAAGCCACATGAGGCTGTCGGGTCCAACTGCAGGGGTGAACGTGACTTGCCGGGCTTGTCCACAAGTCCCCAGACACTACTCTTACTACTACTCTTTCTCTTTATTTAGACGCAACCAGTAGGCATCTGGTGTGTCCACACAGGAGCAGGGATGCGCTTCACGATCTCGCGGGAAAAACTGCAGGATGGACTGTCGGCCGTCGCAGCGAGCATTCCTGCGAAGACCACCCTGCCGGTGCTCGCGAACATTCTCATCGAAACGACGGAGAAAGGGATTCGGCTGTCCGGAACCGATCTCGACATCGCGGTGAGTACGGAAGTTCTGGCAGATGTCGAAGGGCCAGGAGCGATGACTATCCCGGCGAAGAAGCTGAACGAGATCGCTCGCGAGCTCCCGCCTTCGCCGGTGAAAATGGCGGCTGTCGGTGAGCAACGCGTCACCCTCGAGTGCGGACGGTCGCGCTTCAAGCTGCTTGGCCTTCCGAAGGATGAGTTTCCCGCCTTTCCAACCGTCAGGTTCCAGGAGAGCTGGCGAGTCCGCTCAGGCGATCTTCAGAAGCTGATCTCGCATACCGTCTTTGCAGTTTCAGCGGAAGAAAGCCGGCCAATTCTCAACGGGGTGCTGTGGGAACTTCGGCCGGACCACATGCGAATGGTGGCGACGAACGGTCATCGACTGGCAAAGATGGAGATCCCTGTGGATGCGGCAGGTACCGCTCCCAGTGAACTGATTGTTCCTCCAAAGGCCCTCGAGCAGATCAGGCGGCTTTTTCCGGCAGACGAGGAGCTGGAAATTGCCCGCGGGGACAATCATCTCGGCTTCCGATCGCCATTCACGTCGGTATTCACACGCCTGATCGAGGGTCCGTATCCCAACTACGATCAGGTCATTCCGCGCGATAACGATCGAATTGCCTTCGCCGACAAGGCAGCACTGACCGGTGCACTCAAGCGAATGTCCGTAATCGCCTCGGACCAGACGCATCGGATTCGCCTGGCATTCAACGCGGGAATGCTGAAGTTCAGCGTACAGACGCCTGACCTTGGAGAAGCTCAGGATGAGATGCCGGTGCGCTACACAGGTGATCCACTCGAGATCGGATTCAACGCGACCTACCTGCTCGAGATCCTGCGATACATGCCGACGGATGAAGTTCGACTGACCTTCAAGGCACCCGAGCGAGCAGCGACGATCGAACCCGAAGGATGGTCTGAACCTGGCAAGTACCTGTGTCTCGTGATGCCGCTCCGGCTCGTGGACTGACCACGGAGCCCCAGGCCGGAACGCCACATATAGGTGCAGCTCAACACGAAGTCCGTGAGCACAGCCGACATAAAATAACAAAGCGCTACCAATTCCAATGAGTTGGTAGCGCTTTGATACAATCGGAATTTGCTGGGGGAGCTTGGCCCGCCGGCCGAATAAGTAGCTTATAGGCTCTAAAGCCGGGTCCTGTGGAAACGAGCCCGATTGTGCAACCGGGGTTTCTCCCAGACGAAAACCATGTTCGCCCAAGGGCCCGTCCAAAGCATGCTTACCCAGGATGCTTCTCCGAGGTCAGTCCGGCATAAAGATGCAGTATGCGACTAACTACGGACCTCCCGACGGTGCAGCCGCTCGAAGACGGACGCTCGAGGTCGAGCGCTGGACGACCTGATCTGTCTGCTGAATCGTTTCGAAACCCAGCTGCAGAACCGACTGTCCCGTGCTTTCGAGGAACCGGCCGGCAGTGAGGTCAAAGCTGAAAACAGTGTCGGATGTACCGTGGCCGCGCACTGTAATTTGCCGAGCGCCCTGAGCTCCCGTACCGGAAATAGTGAGATTGGTCTGGCGACTGACCCGCGCTACGGCAGTGTCCCGGCTCTCACGGACGTCAGTGACCTGGTAGTGCGAGATCCTCGTTCCCGTCATGGGAATTCCCCCACGGCAGATCACCAGGGAAGTCGAGTCGCTCCAGCGCTGTCCTCGCTCCATGACAACCGGGATCTGGATGTGAACATCGCCGGCAAGTACACGAGCTGCCTCTTCCAGCGCATCGCAGGTGGACAACAGGACGGCTGAATCGCTGGCAGTCGCGATCGGGGGGGAAGAAAGAGGCAGCTGAACCAGAACCGGGGCAGCTAGTCGCCGAGCTGGTACCATCGAGTCACGAAGGGATACGATGATGAGAGAGTCGATCGTGACTGAAATACCGGGTCCACCCACACTCGCCGGGATCGAGTATGTCAGGCCTGCAACTGTGCGCAGGGTGTCCTCGACAGATGCTCCTGATTCACTTGCGACCGTCACGGTGGTCGTCTGAAGGAGATCGTAGGCATACGAGCCTCCCCGGTACGTGAATAGGCTGGTCGGTTTCGGCGCAGATACAGTGGAAGGACGGTCCGGCTCACGAGGTGGTGGCGATGTCTCCGGACCACGGGCAGGAACTGCTGCTGAAGCACAGCCGACGATACAGGCGGACAGCAGGGCCAGACACCAGGGGCGAGCGGAATCAAGGGACACGAGACGTCCTGTCAGATGGAAGATCACGGTACGGCGAAGAAAGGGGCTACTGAACTACACCGCAACAGACCGAATGCAACAACCCCCCATGCCTGAGCACGGAGGGTCGTTGGTCCCGAGCCACTGATCTATAAGCCGGGTTCTGTCGGGTGAAATGAATCCACCCGGACGGTCATTTCTCTCGGCACACGGTCACCCATGTGCTCCAGCAGTCTACCCGCGGTGTACCTGCGAGCTGGGCGCTCTCTCACCGCTTATTTGACCTTGCTCCGGTTGGGGTTTGCCGTGCCGCTGGCGTTACCGTCAGCGCGGTGGGCTCTTACCCCGCCGTTTCACCCTTACCCGCGATGATCCGCAGGCGGTCTATTTTCTGTGGCACTGTCCGTCGTGCGAATGCACGCCCAGGAGTTACCTGGCAACCTTGCCCAGCGGAGCCCGGACTTTCCTCGAATGGCTGCGTTCACCAGTCGCGACCGTCCGATCAGTAGCACTCCCGAATCTAGCCGTGATGAATCCGATCGGCCATACGGAGCCCTCACCCGCCACCAGGTCCGGACGTAACGCGCTGAATCCCTGCCTCCCAGATCGTTCGTCCCTTTGCGTAATAAAAGGAGTTGTTGCCTCCCCATTCTCCCACGGAACTCGGGAGCTCCACCAACGGACCGGTGACCCGATCCACTGGCGTGACGATCCCACTCGAGCGATCGAGAACGAACCAGGAAGGATTACTGACCACTGTCGACGAATCACGTGCTGCGGCATGAAATGCAGCCATGGTACCATCGGGTGATGGAACGACCCGGGTCACGGAATAGATGAGTGGCGCCGAACGAGCGACGCCACCCGGCTGCACGTGCACCGAATCGATGTAGGCGCGAGCACGCTGCACGACCGAGGAGTCAACGGACATCGCGGCTGGGGGCGACCCGACGCGGGTATCGAGGGTATCCGCGATCTTCATCGTTGCGGCATGCACATCAGCGACGAGCCTGACACCATCTCCAGTCGATGTGGTGAAGGCGAGCGTATGGGATCCCGTCCACCACACCCCGCTCACGGAATCAGGCCAGAGCAGCTGTGGATTCGACATGCG
This sequence comes from Gemmatimonadaceae bacterium, assembly GCA_031426115.1. Lineage (GTDB taxonomy): Bacteria > Gemmatimonadota > Gemmatimonadetes > Gemmatimonadales > Gemmatimonadaceae > JANPKQ01. The sequence goes on from JANPKQ010000067.1 coordinate 17,004, forward strand.
CCGATCGTTGACAGCAAGTCCTGCCGAAATCCGTCGCCCCGGATCGGCGAAGAGAGCGATGATCGCATCGCCATCCGGTTCAGGGAGAATGCGGAGGATGCGGGCCGAATCCGACAGCGTATCCGAGCCAACCACGTGAAAGGAAACGCGCTGGGTCGCATTCGCGGTCAACACGGACTTCGATGCCGAGCGTGTGCCCTGCTCCGGGGCGTCGTTACATGCGACGGAGGTGGCAAGCAGGCCAAGCGCCAGTGAACGGATCTTCATGGTGGTGCGGGACTGTAAGGAGAGGACGAGCTCGAGTACCCGTCCAGTTGAAGAAACCTCCTCGGAACGCAACGCATGAGCAAGGCCCGAATGACGCTTCGAGCGATTCAAGCGCATCAGGCCAGCGAGACGAATGACGTCTGGTTGACACGGCCTCGACACCATGGTTGCGGTTAGTCCAGGCGCCGAAGCCTGGTGCTCTTCCCCCGTGGAGGTCACTCGATCATGTCCTTGCCAGCCAATGGTCACGCCGCCCTCACCGCTGTCTCGACAATGCTGACCCCCATGGAACGCCTTCGGGTCGACGCTGCCGGTGAAGGGCTGTACCACGCACTCCACCGGGACTCGGTAGAGGACATCATACGCGACCTCAAGGAGCGGGGTGCCGCTGCAATCCTGATGTCGGTAAGCCGCTGCGGACGGGAGGAGGCAAGCTCTCGCGTGGCCAGCATGGTTCGGGAGTTCCCGCGAATCCCGGCAGTCGCCATTCTCACCGAGCTGGAACCCCAGACTCCGCAGACGGTCCTCTCGTTGGGCCGAAGTGGCGTCCAGACGCTCATCGACGTACGCCAGCCGGCAGGGTGGCGGGAGCTCAGGAATATCCTGATGGCGGACCGGGCCACGGATATTCAGCGGCTCGCGCTCGCTCAGCTCACGACAGATCTCGTGGGGGTGCCGGTAGACTGTTGGCGTTTCTTCGAGGCACTGTTTCGGTGTTCACCGCAGGTAAGCACCGTTCGACTGCTCGCCCGGCGGCTCGATGTTCTGCCGAGCACTCTCATGAGTCGCTTCTTTCGCGCTCGTCTCCCGGCGCCAAAACGATACCTGGCAATGGCGCGACTCACCCGCGCCGCGAGCCTGTTCGAGAATCCCGGTCTGTCGGTGGCGAATGTCTCGAATCATCTCGACTACTCGTCGCCGCAGAGCTTCGGACGCCATGTGCGCACGATACTTCGGATCACCGCGGTCGAATTCCGCCAACGCTACGACGGCGAGGGAATGCTCCACCGGTTTCGTGAAGAGCTCGTGCTTCCATTCCTCCCGGTGCTTCGGACTCTTACCCCGTTGAGCGGGCCCCCTGGGTGGCTGGCTGGGTCGGGATCGAAAACTCCGCAGTTCTCGAGACCGCGAACCGACTGATCGACTGACGAAGGCGATCTGCAAGCGCCGCGAGCTGCTGGGATGTCTCGGTAAGCCCCTGGAGCGAAACGGTCTGCTGCGTAGCCACGCGGCTCGCATCCTGGGCGCGGACGGCCGCTTCGACCGAAACGGCCTGAACGTTCTGGATGACTCCCGACAGATCTGCCATTGCCGAGGACTGTTTCCGGGAGATGTCTGCTGCTTCGCCGATGACCTCGGAGATTCGTTCGATGCCGGTGAGCATCGCGCTGAGCGCAGCATTGGCCCCGGTCGCGATCTCTCCAACGTTGCGAACTTCCTGTTCGCCTTCTGTCATCGACTGCACTGCGGTCGCAATGCTCTCCCGCACGGTGGCAATGGTGCTCGCGACCTCCTTGGCTGCCCGTCCACTCTCCTCGGCCAGTTTCCGCACCTCTTCGGCAACCACCGCGAAGCCCTTTCCCTGCTCCCCCGCCCTCGCCGCCTCGATCGCTGCGTTCAGGGCCAGAAGATTGGTCTGGCGAGCAATGCGCGACACCGCCTCGACGAACTCACCCACTTTCTCCGATCCGTTTGCGAGCGTTCCGACGGTTGTCGCAGTGTCACGAACCTTTTTCCCGATAGTGACGAGAGTGTCAGCGGCGCGACCGATTGCGTCTCGACTCGTCGCCGCTTCCTTCACCAGCGAGTGGGCATTGCTTTCCATGTCCTCGGCGCGCTCGCGCAGACGCTCGGACGCTTCCAGCGCTGCCACGGTCTGACGAGTCCCGCTTTCGGTGTAGCCACGCTGCTCCTCGAGGTGCGTCGTCAGGCTCTCGGCAGCACCGGCGAAATCCGCTCCCGATCGGCTCAGCTGCTGGGTGGCTGATGCAAGTCCGTCAGCGAACGCGGCGACTTCGTCCGCTTCACGCTGGACGGTGCCGATGATGTGACCGAGCTCCTCGAGCATTCGGTTGAAGCCCTGCTCGAGAAGTCCGAGCTCATCGCCATGCCGCGTCTCCGATCGGGCGAGCATGTTCCCCCGCTCCGCCTCGGTGATGCAGTCCCGTGTTCGCCGTATCCTCCGGATCAGGCGTGCCGGAATCGGTACGATCTGTGTTGCGACGACGGTCAGAAGGAGCGCCGTGATGAGGCTCCATGCGAAGGATGGAGCCTCGGTGCCACGGAGAAGCCCATGTCCCCAGCTCGCTGCGAGGAAACCAATGACCGAGGTCGCGGCGGCGAAATGACCCAGGCGCTCGCCGCGATCGAACGCATAGGGAATGATCGCGAGAAAGTAGAGCGCGACCAGCCCATTGTTACCGAAGACGAGCACCAGAGCGCTGATCAGGGCGGCATCGAGCGCGGCGAAGACGTACCGATTCCACGACCGATAGGTCTTCGGGTTGGTAGCGAGGGCGGTCAGAACTCCATTGAGGACAAAGGCAGCAACGGCAATGCTGCCCATGATCACCCGCGAAACCTCCGGCACGGCCTTCACCGCGACCGCGACGAACAGGGCAACCCCCACGACGAGGATTCCCCACATGCGGCGTCGGGCTCCAACCCGAAAGGTCGTGAAATCCTTTTCCCGCTCCTCCTCGGCACTCACCGCCAGGGAAGTCGCCTCGTCGGGGTGAGGAGACTCCGACGGAGATCCTCGCTCCTCCGGTCCCCTTCCGGTCGGCACACTGGCCATCAGGATGGCCATGTCATTCGCTTTGCATGGAGAACGGTCTGGCGGCCCGGCAACGGGCGCCTCGGAGTGTCGCTCTGGTCTCGGAGCAGCTAATTGGCATCGATGATGCGATTGCGTTCTGATGGCGGCTCGAGAGCTTTGCTCCACGGGCACAAGGACCGATTCTGATACCTGCCCGTGATCGAGTCGCGGGCAAACTCATAAAAGCGGGTAGGAACGGCGTGTCCAAACTGGCTGAACAGGTTGCAGCAGGACTCCGTGCCGAAGCCGCCGAGCTCACCGCACGCTGGAAGTCGCAGGCACGGTCGCACGCGCCTCGTCTCGGTGAAGGCTCAACACCCTCCGCCACCGAGCCGAAACCCTCCGACGGTCCCACAGTCGTCGATGCGATCGCGAGTGCCGTGGCAGGCGAATCGTCCTGGCAAACCGACCTCATGAGACGAAGCTGGGAGATGGGCTCCGTTGCGCACCATGCCGGCGTGACGCTGCACTACATGCTGAAGGAAGTAGACCTGCTGATCGCGATGGTGCTCTACGCCGGCGAGCGAGCTCTCGATGGCGGAGACGGCACCCCGGCCGACGGGATGCAGATCGCGCGGCGACTCCACGAAGCGGGCTCCCTCCTTCGCATTACTGCCGCCAAGGGTTTCACCCACTCCTACCTCAACGCGCTGAGGGACCGTTATCAGACGCTGCGCCACGACCTCCGTAACCCGCTGGGTACGATCAAGAGCGCGATCTCGATGATGGATGACCTGTCGGTGCCGGTCGAGTTGAGGATGGATCCGCGATTCCGCGTCATGGTCACCCGGAATGCGACCTCCCTCGACGGCATGATCGGAACGGGTTTGGGCGATGACGCCGCACACGAGCTCGCGTTCTCGCGCCAGCGGATATCCCTGCGGGACATCGCGATTGCCGTCCGACGGGACCTGAGACAACGCGCCGCGGAAGTCACCTGCACCATCGAGATCAGCGAGGGACTTCCAATGATCTCGGCAGATCCGATGGGCTTCGAGATCATGCTGAAAGCCGTTCTGGTGACGCTCTTTGGACAGGTCCCGCCGGGATCCACCATCCGGATTCAGGAGACCGAGTTGAAGGACCGCTCCGCGGTCGTCAGCGTCGTCTACGAGCGCCCTGATGGGGTGGAGGAGGATCCGGGCGCGCTGGCGCTCGCATCCGATTTGTCGCAGCAGACCGGCGTTCGGGTCTGGGCTGCGGGGCCCGTGTTTCTAGAGGTTCCCGGTGTTCCCGTCCAGGTACCCAACGATGGCGCGGGCCGAGGCTAGGACTCTCACGGCGAGCCCTTCCCTCTCGAGCGCTTCACGTCCCCCCTCTTCACGATCGACGAGGGCGAGCACCCCGAGCACCTGGCCGCCTGCCTCACGAACAGCCTGGACTGCCTGCAGAGCCGAGCTTCCGGTGGTGATTACGTCCTCAGTCACGACGACCCGGTCCATGGAGTTGAACGGGCCTTCGATCAGCTTTCCCATGCCGTGTCCCTTGGCCGCCTTGCGCACGATGAAGGCTCGCAGTGGCTGCGATGTCGTCGCACTCGCGTAGCTGATTGCACAGCTGATCGGGTCGGCTCCGAGGGTCAGTCCTCCCACCGCCTGAGGATTCCATCCGGCTGAGACGATCTCGGCCAGGCCGAGGCGGCCGATGAGCGTCAGCCCTTCGGGACGGAGCGTCGTCATCCGGGCGTCGATGTAGAGCGTGGAGACCCTGCCCGATGCGAGGGTGAACTGGCCTCGTCGAGCCGACCGCTCGGCGAGCAGTGCAATGAGCCGCTGATGGTCGTCCATGGCGCAGCAGGGTATTGATGCGCTCGATGGGCGTCAATGGCAGCCGTTCGAGTGGGCTGCGTGCTTGCGCTCGATGCTGCCGCAGGGAATGCTTCTCGCCGTGGGCAACTCGAAGTCTCTCTTCTCGCGGCTGGCGAATGGGCTGTTCGCCGCTGCACCGGTCGTCGTACTCCTGTTGATCATCAGCGGGCTGTACGCTGCGGACCAGGGTCTGTCGCGCACGGACCGGAGCCGAACAGAATCGGACGCCGCCGAGGTCGCCAATCTGGCCAGCGGATTTCTCGATCTGCATGCAGAAACACTGCATGGTTTCCACGCCATGTACGCCCCGCCGCACCGCACACCCGACTCGCTCCATTTCGGGTTTCTCGTGCCCTCGCTCCGGGAGAACGGAACTGCATTTCGCCAACTCTGGGCGACAGATGCGGAGGGGACCGTTGTCCTGGATTCGACAGTACGCGGAAATCCAGGACCACCACTGCGTGGCGTCGACATCGATACGGTGACATCACTCCATGTCGATTCCGCGATCGCTCGGGCGCGAAGAACCGGGCAGCTGCAGCTGTCGTCCTCGGGTCGCGGACCCTCCGGCGACCGGGCATTCATCATGGTGAGTCCCGTGATCGTGAACGAGGAAGTCGCGGGCTTCGTGCTCGGAAGCGTGTTGACCGACAGCCTCCTTCCAGGGCTCCGGACGCGGTTCTCGGAACGACGAAGCGCGCTCATCATCATGTCCGGAACGGACACGGTAACGGCAGCGACTCGGCCAAACCGCGCGGTCTCCCTCGATTCGAGCACGGTGCTCATCGACACCCCGGGCAGGGCACGATGGCTGATTCGGGTGACGCACCCATCGGCGACGTGGCTCATGCGTGTCGCGCTCTGGGCCATCGGGCTCGCGGCGCTGACCGCGCTCAGCATCGCCCTCATTCGGGAACGGCAACAGTCCCAGCGGATCGCCGAGCGATCACAGGAGCTCGAGCATCTCTCGACTGAGCTTCTGCACGCCAATCGAGCAAAAAGCGAGTTCCTGGCAAATGTCTCGCACGAGCTCCGGACGCCGCTCAACGCCATCGTCGGCTTCGTGGACCTGCTGCGCGACGGTGTGTACGGAGAGCTTGCACCGCGGCAGATCGGACCCGTCGCGCGCATCGCCGCGTCGGCGACCCACCTCCGACACCTGGTCGATCAGGTTCTGGATCTCGCCAAGATCACGGCCGGTCGCCTGGAAGTGCACACCGATGTCGTGGACCTGCGGTCGTTCGTCCTCGACATCGCCGGCGAGATGGAAGCCCTCATTACGGAACGGGGTCTCGCGCTCTCCCTGGGAGTCGGGGCGACACTGCCGCGGATTCGCACCGATCCGACGCACCTCCGACAGATCCTCGTGAACCTCATCGGCAACGCGATCAAGTACACGAACACCGGAACCGTGGCAGTTCGCGCACGGCTCGTCGGCGCGACCGTGGCTCCGCAGCCCGATGATCGAATGAATCGATCGACGCCGGAGGGCGTGTGGCTCCAGCCGCTTCCGTCGCCGGCGCAGGGGCTGTGGATCGCGCTCCAGGTCATCGATACCGGGATCGGCATTGCCGAAGTGGACTTCGAACGGATTTTCGATGAGTTCGAACAGGTTGGCGCTGGTCCTCGCGGAGAGTCCATGCAACGCGGGACCGGGCTCGGCCTGTCGATCTCCCGCAGGCTGGCCAGGCTGCTTGGCGGAGACATTGCCGTCGCGAGCGAGCTTGGCCGCGGATCAACGTTTACGCTCTGGCTTCCCGTCGATCCTGCAGATCTCAAGCTCGCCGAAGAGCGGCGCTCCCCGGCCCAGGTGAGGTCCGTCGAAGCGTAATACGCGGCTGAGCTGCGCCTAGCTCTTCGGCCGGAAGAGACCCTTCAGCTTCGAGGTGATGCGGTCCTTTCCCGTCGGCGGGGCGAGCAGCGCTGTCCGGAGCTCCTGGGCGAAAATCAGCGTGTCCGGATACCGCTTGGTCGGATCGCGGGAGAGCGCTCGTGTGATCACCGCTTCCACTGGCTGTCCGAAGTCGAGGCCGCGACGTGCCTTGTTCAGTGAGATCGGCGGCTGCGAGAGGAGCTGCGTGAACAGCTCACGCGGTGTCTTTCCCTGATAGGGTAGTGCGCACGTGAGCAGGTTGTACGCGATCGTCGCGAGGCTGTACTGGTCGGCGGCGGGAGTGACGATTTCCCCCGAAAGCGCCTCGGGCGCGATGTACATGAGCGTCCCGACGAAAAAGCCGGCCCGGGTCAGGCGGTCTTCCGTGCCGGCATCCGTTGCAGTCGCGATCCCGAAATCGAGCAGCTTGACCTGGCGAGTAGCCGGGTCATACATGACGTTCTCGGGCTTCAGGTCGCGGTGAACGATGCCTGCTGCGTGCGCGGCGTGGACAGCCTGCGAGATCTGCAGGACAATCTCGGCGACTTCTTCCGGAGGCAGGGGACCGGTGCGCCGGGCATATCGGTCGAGAATCTCGCCGGACGCCCACTCGATCGACAGAAAATGAAGCCCCGGCCCACCCTCGCCGATCTCGATCGTGCGAACGACGTTGGGGTGGAGGACGCGGGTGCCGTAGGTGGCTTCCCGGAGGAAGCGCGCAACGGCTGTCCTGTCCTGGCGCAGTTTCTCGCGCAGGAGCTTGATGGCGACGACACCGTGTTGCGGATGGGTCGCGCGATACACGGTGGATGTCCCGCCCTCGCCGACAAGGCTATGGATCGAGTATCCAGCGAACAGCTTCCCGACGAGTGACTCTCGTGACACGCGGCGAACCTAACTTCGATCACAAGTAGAGGCAAGCGAGGCAACTCTGACGTATTGTTGGGTATCAGCCAGATCCCCGTAGGTCGTCAGACCTGGAGTTTGCGCCTCATGTCCATACCCGCGTCGTCGAACATCCGCCGGATTCCGCTCGCGCGAGCGCTCGTGCTCGTCGCCCTGCTCCTCTCAGCGACGGCGTGCGCCAGCGGCGGCAGCGGAGGCACCCGTTCGCCGGCTGCCACGCGCCGCGGCGGGAGTGTAGTGGCGGGCGCCGGTGCGGCGTTGTACGAACGAGCCGGTCTCATCGCGGTCGCGGGCCCGGTGTCCTATGTCGGCACCCTCGCATACTTCGCGGCCCCGAGTCCGGATACGACACTCTCCCTGCTGACTCTTTCGCTGACGGCGCGGACGCTGACTTTCACTCGCGAAGGCGACCGCTTTCGCGCAGGGTACACCGTGACCGCCGACCTGCGTCAGGGGGCGACGATCGCGCACCACTTCGACGCGAAGGAAGTCGTGCGGGTGCGGAGCTTCAAGGAGACGACCCGGGGCGAGGAGAGTGTGATCTTCCAGGAGTACTTCGGGCTCGCGCCGGGGAAATACGCCCTCTCCCTCGTCGTGAGAGATGAATCCGGGGCGAAGGCGGGGACCTATGAGGGCGAAGTCACCGTTCCGACGATCTCTGCCCGCGGCCTCTCGTCGTCGATTCTCGTCCACGAGGCGACCCCGCGTACGAGTGTCGATTCGGTACCTCGTATCGTCGCGGCCCCGCGATCGACGGCCGTGTTCGGGCGCGACACGGCCTTTGCCGCGTATGTCGAGGCATACGAGATGGCTCCCGGAGCGTCGCTGCAGGCTGCTGTCCGTGGTGACAAGGGCGCCATCCTCTGGTCGCAGCCCGTCAGTCTGTCTACCACAGGCAGGGTCGCGAGCGGCGTGATTCGGGTACCTGTCTCGAAGCTCGGTATCGGGGCCGTGGACCTCATCCTTTCCCGCGCCGACGTCCCGGACTCGACCACGACGCCGCTGTTCGTCAGCTTCGGTGACGAGCTGCCCATCGCGTCGTTCGAGGACATGCTGAGCTATCTCCGCTACTACGCGTCACCGACGCGGATCAAGGCGCTGCGCGATGCGACGTCCGACATGCGCAGCGACGCATGGTCGGTGTTTCTCGCCGAGACCGACCCCGTCCCGACGACGCCGCAGCACGAGGGGCTCCAGCTGTATTTCGCGCGGATCCAGCGCGCCAATCTGGAGTTCCGCGAAGAAGGCGGTCAGGGTTGGCTGACAGATCGCGGGATGGTGTTCGTCTCCCTCGGTGAGCCCGATCAGATTCTCGAGCCGAACGGTGCACAGCTCAACCAGCGTGGTCAGGCACAGGTCTGGGACTATCAGCGTCTCCAGCTCCAGCTGATCTTCATCGACCAGACGGGCTTCGGCCGCTGGCGGCTCACGCAGAGCAGCGAGCTGGAATTCCAGGCGGCATTGCGGCGCGAACAGGGGCGGTGACATCGGCCGGAGCGCCGCTCGCGCTCCGGTGGGAGCTCACGCGAAAGGCGCTGCACATCGCATGGGCGATTGTCCCCGTCCTGTATGCGCTCGGACTCTCGCGACCCGTGGTGCTCTCCGGGCTGGCGATCGCGAGCCTGACAGCGGTCGTCGTCGAGATCGCGCGCAGGCGTTCCGAAGGCTTCGCCCGTCGCTTCCACCAGCGCACCGGTGTCCTGCTCCGGGAGCATGAGTACAACCGCTGGTCGGGCGCGACATGGCTCCTGCTCTCCTTCCTCCTCTGCGTGCTGATCTTCGATCGCTCCACTGCGATCGCCGCGATGTGGGCGGTTGCGGTAGGGGATGCGACAGCGGCCATCACGGGCCGCATGATCGGCCGTCACCGCATCGGCGCGTCACGGAAGACCGTCGAGGGCAGCGTTGCGTGCGCTGTTGTCAGTACCGCCGGTGCGATGATGATTGCGCGACTCGATCCGTTGTCGAGCATCGTTGCAGGGATCGCCGCGGCGCTCGCAGAATGGCCGGCCGGCCCGCTCGACGACAACGTGCGCATCGGACTGGCCGTCGGAGGAGGTATCCTGTTGTGCCGTATGGCGTTCTCTTGACAAGTCATCCATTCGCTCCTATATAGGGCGCGCAAGCCGGTGGGCTTGCCCAGCACCACCCGTGCAGGTTCCGGTACACCCCGCAGGAGGCAGCTCGTATGGCCAGAGGGAAAGTGAAATGGTTCAATGACGCCAAGGGGTACGGCTTCATTGAGCAAGACGGCGGCGAAGATGTGTTCGTGCACTTCTCCGCAATCGCGATGGATGGCTTCAAGACGCTCGCCGAAGGACAGGAAGTGGAGTTCGAGATTCAGACGGGCGCGAAGGGACTTCACGCGGCGAACGTTCAGCGAGTCTGATTCGACCCCGAAGTTGCTGGCCGCTCGACCTGCCTCCGCCTGCCCTCTGGCAGGCGGTGGTGTTTTCAGGCTGATGTCCGACCGATGAGCCTCGACGACGCGCCATGTTTCGGGGAGTCCGGTCGTTGTCTGAGGTGGAGCGCTCCGCCAATATTCGGAGATGCAGCAGCCACCATCTCCCCGTTTGTTTCTCGTCGACGGCTACGCGCTGATCTATCGCGCGTTCTTCGCCTTGATCTCGCGCCCGCTCACCACCAGCCGCGGTGAAAACACATCGGCGGCGTGGGGCATAGCGAACTTCCTCCAGCGCATGATCGCGACGCACCGGCCCGACTACCTCGGCTGGGTGCACGATTCCGGGCTGTCGTTCCGCCATGAGCGCTACCCCGCCTACAAGGCGACGCGGCAAAAGCTCACCGACGAGCTCCAGGATGACTTCGACCGCGGGATGGAGCGCGTTCGCCAACTGCTGGAAGCGTACCGGATCCCGATCCTGTCCCTCGACGGCTACGAGGCCGATGACGTCATCGGGACACTCGCGACGCAGGGGGTTCGTGAAGGACTGAACGTCGTGATCGTCTCCGGCGACAAGGATTTCCAGCAGCTCGTACGGCCGGGGGTGTGGCTGTTGAACCCGGGCCGTGGCGGACCCGCGAACGTCGAGGAGCACTGGATCTCCGTGGAGAACGCCGAGGAGCGGCTGGGCGTCGCGCCCCATCACGTCACGGATTATCTCGCGCTCGTCGGCGATTCCTCGGACAACGTGCCCGGGGTTCCCGGCATCGGGGACAAGACAGCACGCGATCTCGTGCGCGAATACGGTTCGCTCGAGCAGATCCTGCGCAACGCGCCCTCGCTCACGAAGAAAAGGCCCCGGGAGGCGCTGCTCCAGTATCCGGACCGCGCGATCCTGTCGAAGGAATTAGTAACCATTCGCGAAGATCTCGACATCCAGCTCGATGCCGAGGGCCTCAGGGTGAGGTCGCCCGACGGGGATCGGCTGCGCGAGCTGTTGATCGAGCTCGAGTTCCACGGACTGGCAAAGGACGCGACGCCCAGGGCCGACGTCGTCGATACACCCGTTCGCGATACGAACTACGCCACCATCGATACGGTCGAGGCAATGCGCGAGGTCGTCGCCAGGGCGCGCATGGCTCCGAACATCGCCCTGGACACCGAGACTCTCGTCGATCCCGACAGCCCGCAGAAAGTCGACCCCCTGCGCGCCACCCTCGTCTCCATCTCCATCGCGCTCGCGCCAGGTGAGGCCTACTACTTCCCGCTGAGGCATCGCGCGCCTCAGCCGGCGCAGGGCGATTTTCTCATCGACGCGTCGGGTGATCGTTCGCCCACTGACGATCCGAAAGAGCGCGGGTTGATCCAGGGTGGGGATCCCGATACCTCCACCTCGGGACCGGACACTCCCGTCGCAGTGCACGCCGCGCCGAAGCGCGCGAAGAAGACCGCGAAGCCACCCGAGGGGATTGCGGCGCGCATGCTCGCGCGAGGCACGCAGCCGGTGCGCAACCTCCCTTCGCTCGACGCACCCGAGATGGCTCCGCTTCGCGACCTGCTCGAGGATGCCACCGTTCGGAAGACGGCGCAGAACGCCAAGTACGACATGCTCGCGCTGCGACGCGTGGGGATCACGCTTCGTGGCCTGGAGTTCGACACGATGCTCGCGAGCTACGTCCTCGATCCGGGGCGCCGCTCGCACGGCCTCGACGTTCTCGCACTCGAGTTCCTCGACCACAAGATGACGACGTACGACGAGCTCTGTGGCAAGGGAAAGGGTGCGATTCCGTTTGACGAATGCCCGGTGGACGCCGCCCGCAACTACTCGTGCGAGGAAGCGGACATGGCGCTGCAGCTGCGGCGTGTGTTCGAACCGCAGCTCGCGGCTTACGAGCTCGGCCGCCTGCTCGAGGATGTCGAGATTCCGCTCATTTCCGTTCTTGGAGAGATGGAGTGGATCGGCATCTCCATCGATGTGGACTGGTTCCGGTCGCTCAAGACACGATTCCAGAGGGAACGGGAAGCGGTGGAACAGCAGATCTATGCCTCGGCCGGCACCGAGTTCAACATCAACTCGAACCTCCAGCTGCGCGAGATCCTCTTCACCAGGCTCGGCCTGCCGGTCACAAAACGGACATCGACGGGCCCGTCGACCGATGCGACCGTCCTGCAGCAGCTTGCCGACGACGGCCATGAGCTTCCCACATTCCTGATGGAGTATCGCGAGCTCTCGAAGCTCGAGAACACCTATCTCGATGCGCTGCCGGCCCTGATCAACCCGCAGACGCGGCGACTCCACACGTCGTTCAACCAGACCGTCGCGACGACCGGACGGCTCTCGTCGAGTGACCCGAATCTCCAGAACATCCCGATTCGGCGTGAGCTCGGTCGGGATATTCGCCGCGGGTTTGTGCCGCGGCAGGGGTGGACGCTGGTCTCGGCGGATTACTCACAGATCGAGCTGCGGCTGCTCGCCCACCTCTCGGCAGATCCGGCATTCGTCGAGGCGTTCCAGGCGGGTAGTGACATCCACCGGCAGACGGCATCGATCATCTTCGATGTTCCTATCGATCTGGTCAGCGCCGAGATGCGCGGGCGGGCCAAGACGATCAACTTCGCCACCATCTATGGGCAGGGGGCGCACGCCCTTTCCCGCCAGCTCAAGGTGGAATACGCCGAGGCAAAGGAGTTCATCGCGCGGTATTTCGAGCGCTTTCACGGAATCCGGCGCTACCTCGACTCGATGGTCGAGTTTGCACGCGAGCACGGCTACGTGCAGACCATCTTCGGTCGCCGCCGGTACATTCCGGAGCTTCGCGATCGAAGCTTCAACATCCGGGCGTTCGGCGAACGAACCGCGACCAACTCACCGATCCAGGGGTCCGCCGCGGACCTCATCAAGATCGCGATGATCCGGATCGATCACCGCCTCCGCACGGAGTCGTTCGAGAGCCGAATGCTGCTGCAGGTGCACGATGAGCTCGTGTTCGAAGCGCCGCCCGGCGAGCTGGATGCGCTGCGAGCCCTCGTGCGCGCGGAGATGGAAGGAGCCGCCGCGCTTTCGGTTCCACTCGTGGTCGATATCGGAACAGGGGCGAACTGGGTCGAGACCAAGATGTGAGCGTGTCCGCGTCGTGGAGGGAAGGCGCACAGCCGACGGAGTATCGGGAGTTCACCTCCCGGCGCGCGGGGATGATCCACGCGATGGATGGAGGGCTATGGCTGCATCGGCATGTATGGAAGGGGACGCCGATGGCGCACCTGGTCTCGACCGATCGCCACCTCCTCCTCGACTATGGACGGCGCGTGGGGCTCCCGGCAGCGCGCCTGCAGTTCAAGCGGCTCAAGGATCCGCGAACCGGGCTCCGGTGTGATGCATGGCACTGGGATCTCATCGGGAGATTCCTCCCCACACCGCGAGAGGACACGACCCGCACCACTCGAACCGAGGGGCTGCGGATTGACCCGTGCCGGTGATCCAGCAGATTAGTCGCATGCCCAGGTCATCGTCGTGTCGCATTCTCGTGCTCGTATCGCTCCTTGCGGCGTGCGAGCGCGAGCCCAGGTCGCCGGCTCTCGATTCCACCGCGCCTCCGCCGCCGGTACCACCGGATACGGCAGCGACCGTCTCGACTCGTGCAATGTGGGACGCCGCACTCGGACCGGTGCTCGTGGTGTCCGGCGACTCCCAGCACAATGCGAGCGTCATCTTCCCGACGTTCTCGGACAGCACACTTACCGACACGACGACGTTCGACACATCGATTCTCGCCGGGATGAGCGTGGACCTGTTCTCGCGTGCCGGCAAGGTCGGGGCCGGCCGCCTTCGTGCGGTGAGCCACCAGGCCGGGAGTGGTTGTGTGGAATGGCCAGGCGCCTCGATCACCGTCACGGACTCGATTGCACGTGCCGATGCGTGGACCGTCGGTTTTGTCGCCGGACGAACGACACCGCTCGCGCTCGACTCGCTCGAAAGTCTGAGCGGGGCTGACTCTGCCCGGCTGACCGTCGAAGTGGCACGGCTCGCGTCACTCGCCCCTGACGACACCGCCGCGGCGTTTCATGGCATTCCCTTCTTCGTGCGTCAGGTGGGTCGGTTCCGAACGAAGTCAGGGGCGGAGGTTCTGATTGCCAACGTCACCCGCCGGATCAATCAGGAAGCCAATCCGCGCGAGGAGCAACTGCTCCTCGTCGCCGAGCGGAGCGGGCAATCCGGCAGCCGCTACGTTCCGGTCTATCATGAGCGCGTTTCCGGTGGGGAGGAAGCGATCGAGACAACCGACGTCCTCTCAGTCGTCAGCTTCGGACCCGGCGACACTCCCGCCATTGTCCTGATCCGTGACTACGGCGACGGCAGCGCCTACGCCCTCCTCATGCGAACCCCGACCGGCGAGTGGCGCATCGGATGGAGCAGCGCCTACGCAGGCTGCTGATCCGGAACCCGGAGCCGCATGATCACCAGCTCGGGCGGGCAGCGAAACCGCACGGGAGTCTGAACGCCAACACCTCGCGTGACGTATAGCGGCACTCCCTGATTGGGGATCCAGCCGCTCGCTGTTCGGCGTCCGCACACCCGCGTGTGGGTGGCCAGGGCACCGTAGCCCGGAATCACCACCTGACCACCGTGCGTGTGGCCGGAGATCACCAGGCCGATACCAGCATCGTGAACGAGGTGCCGCACGCCATCGGGGTTGTGACAGAGAACGATGATCGGCGTCGAGGGCGGCTGATGGCCAGCACCGCCTCGGGGATCCACTCGATCCTCGTTCGCATCGCCGACGCCTCCGATCACCAGACGCGCGTTCGATCGTTGAATCACGAGGTGATCGTTGATGAGCACCCGCGCATTCATCGTTCGGAGCCAGTCGGCTACCTGCTGGCCGTCGTAGTAGTGATCGTGATTGCCCAGCACGGCCACGCACCCGTCGGGCGCCAGCAGTTCGCCAAACGCAAGCGCGAGCGATGGAAACGCCTGCCGGTACGCAACTGCCGAGAGCGGCTGGCTATGCTCGAATGACACACCGTAATCACCGAGCAACACGACGAGGTCAGGACGCGCGGCATTGCATGCGAGGACGATGCGGCGGAGATAGCGGCTTCCTCGCCCCCAGTGATGGACATCGGAAATGACTGCGAGCGTGTATCCATCGAACGCTGGCGTGAGCCCGGCCAGGGGGACGTCGAGGATGGTCGTTCCCAGGTCTCTCGGCGCAACCACGACGGCATACAGGGCCATCGCTACAAGCACCGCCCCGACGGCGAGAAGGAGGATCGTGCTCACTCCGTCGGTCGGATCTCTATCTCGCTCGCCGGAGGCTCGGGAGACGGCGGCACCCCGGTCGCCACGGGATGGCTGCCCGACGTGCGTGGGCCACGTCGCCGCTCGACGATATCGAGCGCGCAGGACTGGATGATCCGGCGAAAGCGGATCGTTGCAACGACATACGGCAGACCGTAGGCGACGACCCACAGGACGAGCAGGGCGTTGATCAGGTTCGTCCGATTCGGCCACGATAACCCGTATGCGATCAGTCCGAGACTCAGGACGATCACGATTCCGCGGAGCACGGCGAAGCTCAGCCGGTATCGAACGCGCCACGGGCCACCCGAACCGGCGCTGACTTCCGCCTGTCCGTTCGTCACGGCCAGAAGGACGCCGAGACGCGGTGCCTTCCAGGGCCGGGGCATCCTGAACTTCAGGGCTCCGGCGATGCCCGCCCTGGTCACGGTGGCCCCGCGCTTCGTGAGCTCCTCCTCGAGATGGCGAAGGATGGCGTCGATCTGCCGGACGGTCGGCTCCTTCCGCAGGCTGATCGAGCGCATCATGCGTCGGGGTGCATTCGCCCAAGCGCCGCCGGAGCGGCCACGCGACCGGCGAGCCCGGCGAGCGCGAGCAGTGTCAGCACATAGGGCGTCGCGAGAACGAGTTGATACGGGATGCTCCACCCCATTGCCTGAAGGAGATACTGCAGCGCCATGGCCGCACCGAAGAGCAATGCGGCAAGCACCGCGCCGACGGGATGCCAGCGCCCGAGGACGACGATGGCGATGGCGATGAAACCCCGCCCGGCGGACATGCCCTCAATAAAGGTTCCGGACTGCGAGAGAACCAGCGTTCCGCCTGCCAGCCCCCCGCACAGGCCGGCGACGATGAGGGCCATGAACTGAATACGACGGACATCCACACCGGCAGCAGTCGCGGCACGAGGGTTTTCCCCGCAGGCCCGGATTGCCAACCCTCGATGCGTTCGGAACAGCAGGACCCACAACAGCGGAGCGAGGGCGTATACCGCATACGTCGATAGCGGCTGTGCGAAGAGCGCAGGTCCGATCCACGGAATATCTGCCAGGCCGGGGATGCGAAGCGGCGCGAGTGTCGGGATGGTCAATCCCGCGCCCGTCGATCCATAGGCGGATCGATAGAGCAATCCGGTCATGCCGAGCCCCAGCAGCGTAATCGCGGTTCCCGTCACGATCTGGTCGGCGCGCAGCCACGCGATGAAGCTCCCGGAAACGACGCCGACCAGCATGCCTGCGAGCATCGCCGCCCCGAAGCCGAGCGTCACGCTGCCCGTGCCTGCTCCAACGAGCGCTCCGAACGCTCCAGCGATGATCGCCCCTTCCAGCCCAATGTTGATGACGCCCGATCGCTCGACGAGGACCTCGCCCAGCGCCGCCAGCGCGAGCGGCGTCGCCGTTCGCACCGACGCCTCGAGAAAGACGGTGACAGCGTCGTTCATGCTGCGGCCGATGCCGATGCTCCGTTGCCATCCGCGGCCATCCGCGCACCCTTCCGCCGGCGAAGCAGCGATCGTCCGGTACCGGTCACCATCGCAAGGATCAGCACCGCCTCAACGATCGACACGAGGACAGACGGCACGCCGGCGTCACGTTGCATCGCCGCACCGCCGGCCTGAAGAGCGCCCAGAAGGGTTCCCGTGACGAGAATCCCGAGCGGATCGAGGCGAGCCAGCAGCGCGACCGCGATAGCGGTATAGCCATAACCCGGCGAGAGGCTCTCATAGAGCGCATACGTGACTCCATGCACCTCGACGGCGCCCGCAACTCCGGCGAGCGCACCGCTGGCGACGAACGCCCACATCGTCGTGCGAGCGACATCGATCGATCCGGCGCTGTGTGCCGCCGAGGGATTGGCCCCGACGGCGCGGATTCGAAACCCCACAGCGGTATGGCGAAACATCAACCAGATCGCGATCGCCGCGATGACAGCGATCGCGATGCCCAGATGCAGGCGCGTCCCCGGAACGATGACCGGCAAACGGAGCGCGGGCATCAGGGTGGCGGACTGCGGATAGAGACCGGTCGGTTCCTGGAGCGGTCCCCGGACGAGGTAACCCACACCATGCAGCGCGACGAAGTTCAGCATGATGGTGCTGATGATCTCGAGCACGGCGAACCGCGCTCGCAGAACCGCTGCAATACCGGCGAGCAGGGCTCCACCCATCGCACCCGCGATGAGCGCGGGCACGAGGCCGAACGCTTCGAGCTGCCCGCCCCAGCCCAGCCCGACGGCTGTCGCCGCCGCCGCGCCGGCGAGAAGCTGACCCTCGGCCCCGATATTCCAGACGCCGGCGCGAAATGCCAGTGCCACGGCGAGGCCGGCAAGGATCAGCGGAACCGCGCGCACGAGCGTCGCCGATGCGAATGTGTATCCGGACCCGAAGGACCCCAGCCAGAAGGCGTGGAGCGCGCGGCCAGGCTCGTGACCCGTAGCGACGAGGAGGAGCGAAAGGAGCGCGAGCAGCCCGAGGACTCCCGCAAAGAGGCCGGCGAGGGCGACTGGGACCTCACGATGTCGCGCGGTGGGAGATAATGAAAACATGAACGTTGGATTCCCGGCACGTCCCATGGCGAGGACGAGTGCGCCCCCATCGCGATGCAGGCAGCGAAAGCACTGACGAAGGCTGACCTTCATCTTTGTTGCCCTCGCTCCCGCGCATGGATATTGTATCCAACCCCATTCTCCCCCGCCATCACACCGTGCCTTCGACCCCAGTCCTGCGGAGCTTCGTCAACGGTGCGTTCACGGCTCCGGCCTCGAGCGACTGGACCGAGCATCGGAACCCGTCGACCTTCGATGACATCATTGCCCGGGTGCCGGATTGTACTCCCGATGACGTCGACGCGGCTGTCACCGCAGCGGCGGACGCGCAGCAAACGTGGCGCGCACTGCCCGGTCCGACGCGCGCCGAGCACCTCCACCGATGGGCAGCGGCGATTGCCGCCGATGGAGACGACCTCGCGAAGTTGATCGCGCGGGAAGTCGGCAAGCCAATCGGGGAAGCACGCGGTGAAGTCACCCGCGCGGTGGTCATTCTCCGCTACTACGCGGGCGAAGCCGTGCGCCGCATCGGCGATGTGATTCCCGCCCAGTCGCCTGGGGCGCTCCAGTTCACCCTCCATGATCCGCTCGGCGTCGTCGCGCTGATCACGCCGTGGAACTTCCCGCTCGCGATTCCGCTCTGGAAAGCCGCTCCGGCGCTGGCATTCGGGAATACGGTGGTGCTGAAGCCATCCGAGATGGCGTCCTCCGTTGCCACTCGGCTCGCCGTGTCGGCGTCCGCCGCGGGGCTTCCTCCCGGAGTCTTCAACATCGTGCTGGGGCGTGGCGCGACGGTGGGGACGAGACTGTTGCGCGCAGAGCAGGTCCGTGGCATCAGCTTCACCGGTTCGTCCGCCGTCGGAAAGACGGTCGCGGCGATCGGTGCCGAGCGCAACATCCGGTACCAGACGGAAATGGGCGGGAAAAATGTCGTCATCGTCGATCGCGACGCCGATCTCGATGCGGCCGCCGTCCTCACGGCGAACGGCGCAATGCGGTACGCAGGCCAGAAATGCACCGCGACGAGCCGCGTCGTGATTGCCCGCGAGGTCGAAGCCGCGTTTCTCGATCGCTTGCGCGCCCGGGTGGAGGCACTGCCGCTGGGACCCGTCGATGACCCGGCGTCCGCCGTTGGGCCACTCATCTCCCGGAACGCGCGGGCAGGCATCCAGCAGGCGCTCGATGCCGCCGCTCCGGAGCGGCTGTTCGGCGGAACACTGCCCGATGACGACCGCTTCGCGCACGGAGCCTATTTCGCCCCGCTTGTCATCCGCCTGCAGGGCGCCACCGATACGCTCGCACAGCGTGAGCTCTTCGGGCCCATCCTCGGCGTCCTCGGTGCCGATGACCTCGAGCACGCCATCGATCTCGCGAACCAGACGCCGTATGGGTTGAGCGCATCGTTGTTCACGCGGGACATCGGCACCGCCCTTCGCTACGTGCACCGGATCGAGGCTGGTCTCATTCGCGTGAACGGCGATACCACCGGCGTGGATCCACATGCGCCGTTCGGCGGGATGAAGGGATCCAGCTCCGGAAGCCGGGAGCAGGGATCGGCAGCACGAGAGTTCTACACCGAAACCAAGACGGTCCAGATCAACCCCTGACCCCCCACCCGATGCAGCGATCCGACTGGCGCGGTGTCTTCGCCGCGATAACGACGCCGTTCTCGAGCACAGGTTCCGTGGACCACGGATTCCTTCGCGAGCACATCGACTGGCTCATCACGAGTGGTGTTCGCGGCATCGTCTGCCTTGGTTCACTCGGCGAAGCGCCGACACTGACCAGCGACGAGAAGCGCACGATCCTTACTGCGGCGCATGCGGCGAGCGGAAGCCGGGTGCCGCTCATCGCGGGCGTGTCGGGGATGAGCACCACCGAGGCGCGGGCCCTCGCGCGCGAAGCCGCGGACCTTGGCTGTGATGGGCTGATGGTTCTTCCGCCGTACGTGTATCGGGGGGATTGGCAGGAGACGGCCGCACACCTCGAGGCAATCATCGAGGAGACGCCGCTCTCCTGCATGCTGTACAACAATCCCCTCGCCTACGGCACCGACATCACGCCGGTGCAGGTTCACGAGCTCTGTCGTCACGACAACCTGCATGCCGTGAAGGAGTCGAGTGGCGATCTTCGACGCATCACGGCCATTCGGGAGATCGTCGGCGACCGACTGGCGATCTTCGTCGGAATGGATGATGTCATCGTCGAAGGCATTGCCGCGGGTGCCGTCGGGTGGATCGCGGGGCTGGTCAACGCCCTTCCCGAGGAATCGGTTCAGCTGTTCGATCTCGCGATGAACAAGGGATCCGACGCGGCGCGACCGCTCTATCACTGGTTCCTGCCCCTGCTGCGGCTCGACACCGTCCCGAAGTTCGTCCAGCTCATCAAGCTCGTGCAGCAGGAAGTCGGCAAGGGGAGCGCAGTCGTCCGGGCGCCGCGCATGGAGCTGTCCGGCGACGAGCGCGAGATGGTCAGCGCGCTGATCCGGGAACGGCTGACGAATCGCCACTCATCCTGACGATCCCGCGACCGATGCATGAAACGTCGGTGGTCGACTCGCACACCGAAGGCGAGCCGACCCGCGTCGTCATCGCGGGATGGCCCGACCCACCAGGAGCGACGATGGCGGAGCGTCGCGATGCGATGCGTCGGAGCCAGGACGAGCTTCGATCGGCCGTCGTGCGTGAGCCGCGCGGGCATGATGCCGTCGTTGGGGCGCTGCTGACTCCGCCCGTATCGCCTGGTGCGACGGCCGGTGTGGTCTTCTTCAACGACGTCGGTTATCTCGGAATGTGCGGCCACGGGATGATCGGCGTCGTCCGCACGCTGGAGTTTCTCGGGAGGATTCATCCGGGCACGGTGCGGATCGACACGCCGGTGGGACCGGTGAGCGCCGTGCTGCAGGATGATGGCGTGGTCACCATCGAGAATGTCGCCGCATACCGGTATCGGGCGGATGTCGAGATCGATGTCGACGGCTTCGGGCCGGTGCGTGGCGATGTCGCATACGGCGGGAACTGGTTCTTCCTCGCGGAAGCTGGAGACGCCATGCCGATCGAGGTGGCAAACGTGCGAGACCTGATGGCGTTCACCATGACCGTTCGGGACACGCTCGACCGGGAGGGCATCACCGGGGCAGACGGCGCACGGATTGATCACGTCGAACTCTTTGGCGCCTCCGCGCGCGTCGACGCCGACAGCCGCAACTTCGTGCTCTGCCCGGGTGCGGCCTACGACCGGTCGCCGTGCGGCACGGGAACCTCCGCGAAAATGGCCGTGCTTCACGCGCGTGGCACGCTCGCGCTGGGCGAGCGCTGGCGTCAGGAGAGCATCACCGGCGGACTCTTCACGGGGTGGCTGTCGGAGCGCGACGGTGCGTTGATTCCGCACATCAGCGGACGGGCGTTCATCACCGCGCGATCGACCCTTCTCTTCGACGACGGCGATCCGTTCCGCTACGGCATTCCCGCATGACGGTGTCATCCCGTTCCCCCGACGTCATCGTCGTGGGCGCGGGCGTGATTGGAGCCGCGTGCGCGGCAGCACTCTCGCTCAACGGACTCCGGGTAATGCTCCTTGACGCCGACTTCGCCGGCGGCGGCAGCACCGGAGTCGCGATGGGGCACATCGTCGTGCTGGATGATTCGGACGCCCAGCTCGCGCTCACCGCCCGTTCGCGGACGCTCTGGACAGAGCTCGCCCCCGGCCTGCCCCGCGATTGCGAGGACGAGCGACGCGGAACGCTCTGGATTGCGGCGACCGATGCCGAGCTTGCCGCCGCAAGGGACCGAGGGAGAGTCCTCGCGATGCACGGCGTCGAGACCGCCATCCTCAATGAGCGGGAACTGGCTCGGCAGGAGCCGCACCTCCGCGCGGGGCTCGCCGGCGCGCTGTTCGTTCCCGACGACCGGGTCCTCTATCCGCCGGCCGCAACGCGACATCTCGTGCGGCTGGCGCAAGCGCGCGGGGCAACGCTCCGGGAAGGCTGTGCCGTCGAAGCGATTGTCGCCGGGGGAGTCACGGTCCGCGAACGAGGCGGGGCATCCTCCACGATCGCCAGCGCGGTCGTGGTGAACGCCGCGGGCGTTGACGCGCCGATCCTGACGCCCGGGCTGCCCATCGTTCCACGCAAGGGGCACCTCATCATCACGGATCGGTATCCCGGTCTGTGCTCGAGCCAGCTCGTGGAGCTTGGCTACCTCGCGAGCGCGCACGGAGCGGGTGGAGCGTCCACTGCCTTCAACGTTCAGCCGCGTGCGACGGGCCAGATGCTCATCGGATCGTCGCGGGAGCTCGTCGGTCGCGACCGTGGGATCAATGAGCCAGTGCTTCGCGCCATGGTCCGCCGTGCGGTGGACTTTCTTCCCGATCTCGCAAACTGCTCGATTCTCCGAACCTGGACCGGCTTCCGTCCGGCAACGCCGGACAACCTCCCGTTGATCGGACGCTGGGATCCGATCGATGGTCTATGGATCGCCGCAGGCCACGAAGGACTCGGCATCACCACGGCGCTCGCAACGGCGGAGATCATCACGGCAGGAATCCTCAGCCAGGCCAGCCCGATCTCGCCGCTTCCCTTCTCTCCCATGCGCACGATGCATCCAGGCGCGGCTGAGCTGAACTGATGGCCGCGCTCATCGAGATCGTCATCGACGGCGAGCGCCATCAGGTCGTCGAGGGCATGCCGCTCGCCGCGGCACTCCTTCGGCTCGGAGTCACGACATTCCGGACGTCGGTGCAAGGCGAGCCTCGAGCACCCGTGTGCGGCATGGGAACATGCTTCGAATGCCGCGTCACCGTCGCGGGTCGCGCACACCAGCGGTCGTGCCTCATTCCGTGTTCGGCCGGATTGATCGTGGAGACCCGCCACGCATGAGCAACGCTCACACTGTGGAATTCGATGTTGCTGTCGTCGGCGGGGGTCCTGCAGGAATCGCCGCCGCGACTCGTGCTGCCGAACACGGACGACGAGTGGTCATCATCGACTCGGGGATCGCACCAGGTGGACAGATCTGGCGCCATGCCCAGGCGAGCGCTCCCCCACGAATCGCACAACAGTGGTTGACGCGACTGAGCGAGACGAGTGCCCAGTGGATGCTCCAGGCCACCGTGGTCGATGGCGAGGTGCAGCGCGGACTCACCGTCATCGGGCCCGAAGGCACGGTTCGCGTCCGCGCCCCGCGAATGGTCATCGCCACCGGCGCCCGCGAGCTCTTCATCCCCTTTCCAGGATGGACGCTCCCGAACGTAATGGGAGTCGGAGGCGCGCAGGCGATGCTGAAGGGCGGCATGGCGGTCCGAGGAAAGCGCGTCGTCGTTGCGGGATCGGGCCCGCTCCTGCTTCCTGTCGCGGCGGCGATGGCAAGAGCCGGTGCCCGGATCATCGGCGTTGCGGAGCAGGCGTCCACACGACGATTGGGCGCCTTCGCGCTTTCGCTCTGGTCCCACCCATCGACGCTCGTGGCGGCCGCTCGCTATCGCGCCGCAATGCCCCTGAACGCGTATCGAACGCAGACCTGGGTGGAACGCGCTGAGGGCGTCGGCCGCGTCGAGAGCGTCACCCTGCGCACTGGCAACCGTCGCCAAACGGAGTCATGCGACCTGCTGTGCTGCAGCTACGGCCTCGTGCCCGGGATCGATCTCGCACGCCTCCTCGGGTGCGGTATAGATGGCGGACGCGTCATCGTTGACGGCGTGCAGGCCACGACGGTTCCGGGAGTGTTCAGTGCCGGAGAGACGACCGGCGTGGCTGGCGAGGCGCCAGCGATCGCGGAGGGAGAGATTGCCGGTCTCGCGGCAGCATCGTCCATGACCTCCGTCGATCCAGCACTGCGGCGCCGCCAGCAAGCGGGCCGCCTGTTCGCCGATCGCTTGCGTGAGGCATTCCGACTTCATGCCTCGCTCCGGACGCTTGCGGCCCCTGACACGATCGTTTGTCGGTGCGAGGATGTTCGGCTGCGGGACCTGGACCCCTCGTGGACTGGCCGGCAGGCGAAGCTCTACACCAGGGCGGGGATGGGACCCTGCCAAGGCGCAGTCTGCGGCCCCGCGCTCGAGCACCTCTTCACCTGGTCCGCCGGTTCCGTTCGGCCGCCGTTGCTCGCACCATCACTGGGCGCGTGGATGGCGGATGTGACGAAGACGCAGCCACGTGGCTGAAGTGTCGACGGAGGTGCGCGGCCAGTGGCGCATGCTCTGTGTTCTTTCGATTGCCGAACTGCTCGGAATGTCACTGTGGTTCGCCGGAAGTGCGGTCGCGCCGCAACTCGCGGAGCGGTGGTCGCTGAGCGCGGGCGAGGCAGGATGGCTCTCGACGGCGGTGCAGCTGGGATTCGTTGCGGGGACAGCCATCGCCGCCGTGCTGAACCTGGCTGACGCACTGCCATCGCGGTGGTACTTCGCTGGCGCTGCGGTCGTGGGTGCCATCACCAACGCCGCGCTGCTGGCTGCGCCCGGGTTCGAGAGCGCGGTCGCGCTCCGGTTTCTCACCGGCGCCTGCCTGGCGGGAGTCTATCCTCCCGCGATGAAGATGATCGCGACCTGGTTCCAGTCGCGTCGCGGGCTGGCAATTGGAACCGTTGTCGGGGCGCTCACGGCGGGCAAGGCGACGCCGTACCTCGTGCATGCCATCCCCGGCATCGGGGTTCCGGCGGTGGTGATGTCGGCATCGGCCGGTGCCCTACTCGCGGGTGTCATCGTGCTCGCGCTGTATCGAGACGGACCGTATCCGTTTCCGCGCCGGCCATTCTCGTGGTCGCTCGTCCGCGCTGTCTTCGAATCGCGAGACTACCGTTCCGTGCTCGGCGGGTACGCGGGCCACATGTTCGAGCTGTATTCGTACTGGGTATGGATTCCCCTCTTCCTCGCCGCGAGTGTCGCAGACCAGAACGTCTCGGCCTCGACCGTGTCCCTGCTCTCGTTCGCGGCGATTGCTGTCGGCGCGGTCGGGTGCATCTGGGGTGGTGCGGTCGCCGATCGTGTGGGCTATACCCGCTTCGTCATGGGCGCGATGGCCGTGAGTGGAGCGTGCGCGCTGCTGACTCCCCTCGTGTTCGGACGATCGCTGCCACTCCTTTCGGTGCTCGTGCTGATCTGGGGAGTCGCCGTGATCGCCGACAGCGCGCAGTTCTCGACGCTCGTCACAAGGGTCGTTCCGGCGCACGCGGTGGGAACGGCGCTGACTGTCCAGACGTCGATCGGGTTCCTGCTTACGACGATCTCCATTCAGCTCATCCCGCCAATCGTCGCGCAGGTCGGGTGGAGGTTCGCCTTTCCACTGCTGGCGATTGGCCCCGCCATCGGGATCCTGGTCATTCGGAGACTGCGCGCCCTGTGACCCCCGTTGGAGCAGCTCCCAGCATCGCCCCACCGATCGCGTCTCGATCTCGTGCCGTTTCAACCAGCACACCCGCGTGCATGGCAAATGTCCGATCGCTGAAGGCGAGCATCTCTTCGAGGTCGCTCGAGTGGACGATGATCGCCATTCCTGCATCACGGGCAAGGCGAAGCCGATCGTGAATGGCCGCCGCGGCCTTGAGATCGAGACCGCGGGTCGGATCCTCGACGATGAGCAGTGACGGCGCGTCGCCGAGCTCGCGCGCAAGAACGAGCTTCTGCTGATTACCACCGGAAAGCGTCGCGACCGAGCCATCGACAGTGGCCGCGCGGATATCAAACTCCTGGAGAAGCTCCTCCGTTCGCTCCCGCAACCGTGTCCACGGCATTCGGCCATGCTGCTGGCCCGCGCCGCGGAGTGCGACATTCTCGGTGAGCGAGAAATCCAGGACGAGCGCCTCGCGATGCCGGTCCTGCGGGACGAAAGCAACGCTCGACGGCCGACGCAGCGTCCCCTCAGTGATCGGGATCCGGCCAGCAAGCGCCCGAAGCAGTTCGTGGATCCCGCTGCCTTCGACTCCTGCAATTCCTACGATCTCCCCGCCCGCGACACCGTGGGATGCGGTTCGCACCCGGAGGATACCGCGTTCGTCGCGCACCGAGATGCTCGCCGCATGCAGGGCGGCCGGATGTGGCGCGCATGCGTTTCCCTCGCCGGCCGCTCCACGGTGCACCGTTCGTCCGCCCGAGGAATCCCTCCAATGGGCCCCCAGCATGGCGTCCGCCAACTGGTGCTCGGTCAGCGACTCAGCCCGGGCCGAGAGGACCGTGCTTCCCGCGCGCAGCACGGTGACGTCATCGGCGATCGCGAGCGCCTCCCTCAGCTTGTGGGTGATCAGCACGATGCTCAACCCATCATCCGCGAGCCGGCGCAGGCGTCGCATCAGGTGCTCCGCTTCCAGTGGAGCGAGAACCGCGGTCGGCTCATCGAGGATGAGAATGCGCGCATCGTGCGCCAGCGCCTTGATGATCTCGAGCTGCTGTTGCGCGCCTACGCCAAGCGACGCAGCCGGAGCGTCGGGGTCGAGGATCATCCCTGTCGACGTACCGAGCGAGCGTATCCTCTCCGACACGACCCTGGGATGGAACCAGCCACTCCCGCCCAGCGCGACGTTCTCGGCAACGGTCATTCCCTGCACGATCGTGAAGTGCTGGTGTACCATGCCGAGCCCGCTGCGGATCGCGATGGCCGGGCTGGTGATCCGCACGTCACGATCGTCGATCCGAATGCTGCCGCTGTCGGGTTGGATCATGCCGTAGGCGACGCGCATGAGCGTCGTCTTTCCTGCGCCATTCTCCCCGAGCAGCGCGTGGACCGTTCCGGCACGCACGGAGAATGAGGCAGCGACCAGTGCGTCCGTCGAGCCGAAGCGCTTCGAGATCGTCTCGAGCGCGAGCGCGACTGGTCGCGTCACAACCCTGTCGCTGCTTCGATGAACGACCAGGGGATCCCGACGCGGCTCGACACGCGCTCGGCCAGCGCCTTCACGCCGAGCGTTTCGGTGGCGTAGTGTCCCGCGTAGATGATGACCATTCCCGCCTCGGGAGCATCGACGGCGGTCCAGTGCGGTCCTTCACCGACGATCAGCGTGTCGATCCCCGCGGCGGCCGCTTCTGCCATCGTTCCCGCCGAGGCGCCGGCGCCTGTGCAGATCGCCCAGCGCCTGGTCATGCGCGCGGGCTCCGAGTACGACCAACGAGCGTCCCCGCCGTGGGCCTCCGCGAACGCGCGTGCGCGATCGATCAATGTCGACGTCGAAAGATTCGTCTCACCGCGAACGCCGATCATCAGCCCGCGGTACTCCGCGAACCCCCCACCGGGCACAAGACCGAGCTCGCGGGCGAGCAGCGCGTTGTTGCCGAGCTCCGGATGCGCGTCGAGAGGCAAGTGGGAGGAATAGACCGCGATGTCGTTGTCGAGGAGCAGTCGCAAGCGCTCGTACTGGCTGCCGCGTAGCGGCTGGAGGCCGCCCCAGAACATTCCATGGTGCACGATCAACAGGTTGGCGCTGGACTTGATGGTCTGCTCGATGACGCGGCGCGAAATGTCGACCGACGCCGCTACGCGGGTGATGGCGCCGCGGTTGGCGAGCTGGACTCCATTCAGCGCATTAGGGTAGTCGGGTAGCTCGGTCGTTCTCAGGACCGCGTCAAGATATTCAGCGATCGAGTCCAGCGTCGCGTCGCTCATCGGACGACGACCGAATCCTTGAAGGCGGCGCGCGGCGCGCTGAAGCGGCCGTCGAGCATGCGCGTCCGGACCGAATCGATTGCGGCTTTCGCCGACACCGGGATCGCGGCGTCCAGTTCGGGATTCACGACGAGGCTGACGACGTCTTCCGCCCCGCCCAGTCGGATGACCCTCGCCTTGAATCGGTTCTCACGGACCTCACGTGCCACGGACAGCAGGGCGTGCGGGAGATCGATCACCACGCTGGCCACGACGACTGTCGGAGCGACCGCGTTCTGGTTGGAGTTGGTTCCGAAGACGAACACCCCACCGCGCTCGCGCGCGGCGTTGAAGATTCCCAGCCCCGCCGCGTCGGCGTTCTGGAAGATGACATCCGCGCCCTGACTCATCAGCGCGAGCGCCTGCTCCTTTCCGGCGCTCACATCGTCCCAGGTTCCGAGGTACGTGGTGAGGATGCGCACCGCAGGACGTGCCGAGCGGGCCCCGGCCGCGAAAGCGTCGAAGCTGCTCTTCACGGGTGGGAATTCCGACCCGCCGATCATCGCCAGTACTCCGGTCTTCGTCAGCGATGCCGCCATGATCCCGGCGAGGTACGACGCATCCTCCATGTTGAAGACCATCCCGGCAACATTGGCCTGCACGCTGTTGCCGGAGGTCGTCACGAAGACCGTCTGCGGATACGCAGGTGCGACGCGAACCGCGGCGTCCTGGAACTCGAATCCATGACCGAAAACGAGATCGTATCCCTGCGCGCCGTACTGCCGGAAGTTCTCTTCGAACTCAGCGGGCGTCTTCGTCTGGATGTGGCTGACCTCCGCGCCGAGGCTGTCGCGGATGCGCTCGAGCCCGGCGAATGCCCCGCCGTTCCACGACCGGTCGGAGATCGGTCCCGGCGTCAGGAGGGCGACGCGGAAGAGCGCTGTGTCCGCCACGGTTCGCTCGTCGCCGCTGCCCGTGCAGGCTGCGGCGAGCGCGATGAGGACCATGTGGACGACTGTGCAAAAACGACGTGTGCAACCACGCATGTGTTGCATAACGCCTTGTGCCGAGGATGGTTGCGTCTGTGTGGAGAAGTGTCTCCGGAAAGCAGAAGGCGGCCGGCTGCGTTGGCAGCGACCGCCTCGATCAGACTACCCCCGAACGCCCGCGAAATCAACGCACGACGGCAACAGCAGGAGTTCGTATTTCGTCGGCCCCGAGCATGGCCGGGGACTCGTCCATCCGGACCGCTCCGTTGATCTGGCCACCCTCGCGGATCACGATGGTCTTCGTGTGCACGTTGCCGACGACGGCTGCGGTGCCCTGGATCTCGACGCGCTCGATCGCGTGGATCGATCCTTCGACCTGCCCACCGATCACGGCTTCTCGCGTCTCGATGTCGCCCTTCACGACGCCCTGGCGTCCGAGGAGGACCTGACGAGCGCCGCGGATGGTTCCTTCCACCGTGCCCTCGATCTTGAGAACGCCGGAGCACTCCAGGTCTCCGATGACCTTCGAGCCGGCAGCGATCACGGAGAGGTTGGCGTCGCCATTGCCCTGTGCGGCGCGGGCGTCACTTCCATTCGAGTCCTTATTGAACATTGCCATTACGCGATTCCTTCGTGATGAGCTGCATGGGATCCAGCACCTTCCCGGCGCGCCACACTTCGAAGTGAAGGTGTGGTGCGGTAGAGCGGCCGCTGTTGCCCGAGAGAGCGATTACCTGTCCCCGTGCCACGCGGCCGCCTTTTTCAACCAGGATCCTGCTGGCGTGAGCGTAGAGCGTTTCGTATCCGTCCAGGTGAGCGAGTCGCACCGAGAGTCCGTACTCAGCGTCGTCCTTCACCTCGACGACTACGCCCCCGCCCGCGGCACGAATCTCGGTTCCCAGGGGAGCGGCGACGTCGAGTCCCGGATGCGCGTCGGTGTAGGTACTCGGACCGGTGGTTCCACGTGTCACGTAGCCCGGAATCGCGAGGGGCCACGTCGTGGGGGTTGTCAGCTGGATCGAGTCGCGCGCGGTCGCCAGTCCGGCCGTCGTCGTCGCTCCAAGCATCAGCTGTACCTGGTCGTATTGACGCTGGAGCTGGACGAGCGTGCGCGTCAGCGTATCCAGCCGAAGAGCGTCCTTTTCCATCTTTCGGATCTCAGCCGTCATCGCGGGCACCCGGACGCTCTGGATACCGAAGAATGCCCAGCTCGCCGCGAGAAGGCCCAGCACCAGACGACCCGCGCGAGACATGAAGAAGCGAAGCAGCTTCACCTGTCTCGTGCCGAGGATGATCGTTCGGTTGGCGAGTCCACCCTCCCGCTGTACCTGGATGATCATGGACCCGGCGTGCGGCGTGTAGATGTTGCCGTAGCCTCTGGCGTCGGTCGGTTGTGGGTTCGTCACATCTGCTCCCGTTTCGGTCCAAGCACGAGGTCGAGCACTCGTTCCAGGTCGTCGGCGGAATAGAACGAGATCGTGATCGATCCCCGCTCACCCTCTCCGGCAACGACTCGGACGTCCGTCTGTAGATGACGACGAAGATCATCCTCGATTCGTCTCGTCACCGGCGTTCCCTCCGGCTTGCCCGATCGCTCCCGACCCGGGCGTTTCGCGGTCGTTGCCTGCCGCGCGCTCCGCTCGACGTCGCGGACAGTGAGCCCGTCCGCCACGATGCGCCGGGCCATGTCGATCATGGCGCGTTCGTCGCCCAGGGCGAGGAGAGCGCGGGCGTGTCCAAGCGTGATCTTCGAGTCCTGAACGAGCCGACGCACCGAAGCTGGTAAGCTCAATAACCGCAACATGTTAGCGACCGTCGAGCGATCCTTGCCGACGACCTCGGCAACCTGCTGCTGGGTCAGGTCGAACTCGGTGATCAGTCGCTGGTAGCCCTCCGCTTCCTCGAGCGGATCAAGGTCGGCTCGCTGCAGGTTCTCGACGAGTGCGAGAGTCAGCAGGGCCTTGTCGTCGAGATCCCGAACGAGCGCCGGGATGTCGGCCCACCCAAGCCCCTTTGCCGCCCGGAGGCGCCGCTCCCCGGCGATGAGCTCGAAGCCTTCCCCATTCTCGGCGGGTCGAACGGTGATCGGCTGAAGTAGCCCGTTGGCGCGGAGGCTCGACTCGAGGTCGGAGAGCTCCCCCTCGTTGAAGGTCCGGCGCGGCTGGAAGGGATTCGGGCGGATATCGCCGAGGCGAATGCGCTGCAACTCTCCGCGGTTGGGAGCGTCGGGCAGCGATGTCTGGCTGGCGAGGGAGGCTGTACCGAGAAGGGCCTCGAGTCCGCGGCCGAGGCGGCGGGGCTTTTCAGCGGGCATTGGCGGGCTGGTGGTCGTAGGAGATGTCGGGTTGCCGAGGGGGCGCGGTGTGCGCGAGCGGTCGTCGCCGGCTACCCGTTCAGGACGAGCCCCGATTCGACGCCGTCGCCCCGGGAATGGCGAGCGAGGAGCTCACGGGCGACGCTCATGTAGGCCTGCGCACCGATCGACGCGACGTCGTACAGGATGATCGGCTTGCCGAAGCTCGGGGCTTCGGCGAGGCGAATATTCCTCGGGACGATGCTTTCGAAGACCTTGGTCCCGAAGTACTCACGGGCATCAGCAGCGACCTGGCGGGACAGGTTGAGCCGCGCGTCGTACATCGTGAGGAGGACGCCGTCGATTCCCAGGGTCTCGTTGATCCTGCGCTGCACGAGGTGGACGGTGTTCAGGAGTTGGGAAAGCCCCTCGAGCGCGTAGTACTCACACTGGAGGGGGATCAGGAGGGCATCGGCGGCCGCGAGCATGTTGACGGTGATGAGCCCGAGCGACGGCGGGCAGTCGATGAGGATGTAGTCGTAGTCATCGCGCACCGAGGCGAGCGCATCGCGCATTCGCTTCTCCCGCTCCGGGCGGTCCACGAGCTCGACTTCTGCGCCAGCGAGATCGGGCGTTGCTGGCAGGACATCGAGCTTGGCGAACTGAACGCTTTTGATGATTGCCGCTTCAGCGCTGGCGTTGCCAAGAAGGACCTCGTAGGTCGTCGTCCGTCCCTGCTCCTTCTGGATGCCGACGCCACTCGTCGCGTTCCCCTGCGGGTCGCCGTCGACGAGGAGGATGCGTTGTTCGGCCGCGGCGAGGCTGGCTGCGAGATTGACGGCCGTCGTCGTCTTGCCGACGCCGCCCTTCTGGTTTGCGATTGCAATCACTCGTGCCACAGGCCCCTCTCGCGTGAGTTCACCCGAATATAGCCACAATCGGGGGATAGTGGTCCGCGAATGTTCCACGTGGAACATAGAGCACAGCCGGCGTGGCCGTTGTGTTCTCGATCGGACGGGGCGGGTGGCAAGCTCTTGGACATCGCAACCGTGCCAACGCCGTCAAGCAGCGTTTATTAACGCTTAATGGCGCCTTGACGGCGCGAATATGACGCGCTTATCACGCGAGGAATCCGCGCTCGCTGAACATCGGTGGGATCCTTGGCATCACAGTCGTCGCAGCGCGATGTGCCAGGGTCCTAGCCGGGGCTCGCAGCGCAAATCAGCGCAGGGCTTCCGCGCGGCTCGCCACAGTCCGCCGCATTGTACGCCAACGCCCAACCCCCTCGGGATGGTAGCCGAGAATGAACTGAGCGCCTGTCGAGCCGAGAATGGACCGGTCGCGCTGTCGAGCCGAGAATGGACCGTCGCTGTTGAGCCGAAAATGAACCGGCCGCTGTCGAGCCGAGAATGAACCGGCCACTGTCGAGCCGAGAAATGGACCGGCTGCTGTCGAGCTCACCAGCAACGCTGAACGACGGCGCGCCCCTCGCGCTGCAGGGCAGCGATCCAAACGAACAGATCAGCGTTCCAGCACCAGGACGACTGGCCCAACCGTATTTTTAATACCTACCCGTTACTAAAGCACCCTGCGGTCCAGCGACACAAAGGCGTCAATTATTGCCTAAATGCTACTAAGATGATCAACGTCGCGCCGCTGAGCGTCAAGGAATTTGTCTGACGGGTGTAGCGTGAACAGCACTCCGGACACAGTTACCAGGCCCGACACGACAGCTCGAAGCGTGAGACGCCTGCATTCCGGCTAGCTAGATGGTGGGGAGGCGCACTCTCCTGCGAGGGCCCGAAGCACACCGAACGAAGTCTGTGTAGGCTCCGAACTAGACAACTAGTTGACCGCTCGGGGCTACGAAGACCCGGCCCCGCTCCGCTGACGCCCGACTTCGATGACGAGATTCTGGAGATCGCTCGGACTCACCCCCGAGAGCCCCGAAGCCTGCGCCAGCGTTCGCGGTCTCACCGCCGCCAGCTTCTGGCGCGCCTCGAATGACAACGAGTGCATCTCGAGATAGGGCAGCTCGGTCCCGAGCGCGAAATCTCCGAGCCGGCGCATGCGTTCGGCCTGCAGTCGCTCGCGCTCGAAGTAGCCGGCGTATTTCAGCTCCAGCTCCGTCGTCACGATGGCCTCGGGAGGAAGGTCGGCGCCGACAGACGCGCCCCGCAGGAGATCGGCCAATGCAACCCCCTGACGCCTCGCGAGCTCGCTTATCCGCACAGCATGCGCAAGCAACGAGCTCCCGGCCGCAAGTAAGATTGGCTCCGCCATCTCCGGCGTCATGCTCGTGGTCTCGGCCAGCGCCCGCGTCCGCTCCTCTGCATCGAGGCGCTGATCGATGATCTCCAACTCACGATCGTCGTAGACATCGAGCTCGCGGCCGATCGCCGAGAGGCGACGCAGGGCATTGTCCTGGCGCACGGTCAGACGAAACTCCGAGCGCGACGTGAAGAGCCGATATGGCTCGTCGACGCCCTTCATCACGAGATCATCGACGAGTACGGCGATGTATGAGGTCTCGCGTCCGAGCACGAGCGGCGCCCGACCCTGAGTGGCGAGGCCCGCATTCAGCCCGGCCACGACGCCCTGCCCCGCCGCCTCCTCGTAACCGGTCGTGCCGTTGATCTGCCCCGCGAAGTAGAGACCCGCGAGCGCCTTCACCTGGAGCGTGGCGTCGAGTTGCGTAGGCGGATAGTAGTCGTACTCGATCGCATACCCTGCCCGCGTCATCCGCACATCCGCGAGCCCCGGTATCGTCCGCAGAATCTGTAACTGCACACTGGATGGCAGCGACGTCGAAAGACCATTGACGTACATCTCCGAGGTGTCGTGGCCCTCGGGCTCGAGAAAGAGCTGATGCTGCTCCGCCAGCGGAAACTTCACGATCTTGTCTTCCACGGAGGGACAGTATCGCGGCCCTCGTGACGCGATCGCGCCGCCGTACATCGCCGACCGACCAATGTTCTCCGAGATAATGGCCTTCGCATCGGCACCAATCGACGTGATCCAGCATGGCAGCTGATCAGGATGCCGGCTGCGTCCATCTTCGCTTCGCGCAGACCCCCAGAAGTGCGACCACGAGTAGTCGAAATCCTCGATCTCGCTGTCCTGGCGCTGAAGCCGATCGAAATCGACCGATCGGCCGTCGATCCGCGGCGGCGTGCCGGTCTTGAAGCGCGCGACAGTCAGCCCCACGGACTCGAGTTGCTCGGCAAGATCGATTGCCGCGGGCTCACCGGCCCGGCCGCCGCCAATCCGTGTGTCCGTGCCAATGTGGATCCGGCCGCGCAGAAACGTCCCGGTGGTGACGACCACGGCCGCCGCCCCGAAGCGACGACCCTCGAGCGTCTCGACCCCCACCACACGCGATGCAGGTCCATCGATGATCAGTCGCGCAACAGTTCCCTGAATGGTGTGCAGTCGGGGATGCTCCTCGAGCAGCGTGCGAACCGCTCGTCGATATAAGCCTCGATCACACTGTGCGCGCGGTGCCCAGACCGCCGGACCCTTGCCCCTGTTGAGCATGCGGAACTGCAGCGTCGCCAGATCCGTCGCCCTCCCCATGATGCCGCCGAGGGCGTCCACCTCCCGAACGACCGTCCCCTTTGCGACTCCGCCGATCGCCGGATTGCACGACATCTGGCCGATGGTTTCGAGCGCACTCGTGATGATCCCGACACGGAGGCCAAGACGAGCAGCCGCAACGGACGCTTCGGTGCCCGCGTGCCCAGCACCGATCACGATCACATCGAACGTGCTCTCCATTCCGCGAACCGCCTGAACAGGGCTCATCGGCGAAAGGTACATCTGCAAGCCACGGCGGACGAGACGCCACCAGCTTTCGCGCGGCCGCCAACGGCCCCATCATTCCCTCCCTCCCGGAGGCTCAATGCCGCTCGAAATACCGGCGCTCGCGCCGACACTGATCATTCGCAAGGTCGCATTCGATGCCGCGAGCCTGACTCGTGCGGCGTTCGACGAGCGCCTGAATCTCACGGCCGACGAATTCCGCGTGGAAGGCTCACTCATCGCCATCGGCCCGCTTCACGGTGACGATGCCGCGACGGACCTCATCGAGGAGCTCGAGGGAGCAGGCCTCGTCTACTTCGATGACTTCTTCGAGCTGAGTGGTAACTGGCCCGATTGGCTGCGCCTGTACGCCATGAGCGGGGCGTAGCCGCTGTGTGTTGATGGAAGCCGTGCGCCATGCTGGATCAGGCGGTCCAAACCAGGTCGTGAGCGCGTTCGCGGGCCCCGCGTGGGTCTGGTCTCCCACCCAGGCCACGTAACCGTCGGGTCGAATCAGGACGGCAGGAGGAGCTGTAACCACCCCGATCGCCGGGAGCTCCAACGTACCGGCATACCGCGCGTCGACGGACTGAACGCGATCCGCCCACGGAGTGATGTCCACACCATCGGGCCCCCCGAGGTTGAGGAGCACCGGACGCGCACCGTGCAGCAGGGTGAAGGCCCGCAGCGACCCGTCGTGAGTGACGAGGTCCAGATCGGGCATGCGGCGTCCGAGTAGCGGGTGCCCCTCGCCGAAGTCGTAGTGAACGCCGAGCCCGGATATTTCCGCGGCGAGCCGTCGGCGAGGCTCGTCCAGGCTCAAGAGCTCCGTAAGGGTAGTGTCGAGGGCCTTGGTACGGTCGTCCGTACGTCGAAGCGCGACCTGGGCCATCGTGTTGCGCAGCACGCGCTCGGCGACCGGGTGCCGCTCGGCGTGATAGGTATCGAGGAGCGTCGCTGGTGATGTCCGCTTGACCACCTGCGCCAGCTTCCACCCGAGGTTTACCGCATCCTGCACTCCGGTGTTGAGGCCCTGTCCACCCATCGGGGGATGTACGTGCGCGGCATCGCCCGCCAGCAGCACGCGTCGGTCGCGATAGGTGGCCGCCTGGCGCGTTACGTCGGTGAACCTCGAGATCCAGGTGGGACCGTGGACCCCGTAATCGGTCCCGTATACAGCGACGAGCGCTTCGCTGACATCGCGCAGAGTGGGCTCGCTGTCGAGCTGCAGTCGCGATTCGGTCAGCACGATCCGCGCTGAAGCGCCATTCTCCACCTTGCCGATCGCATGGATGCCGAGTGCATCCTGCTGAAACCCCCACTTCGGCTCTTCAGCCGTCTCGGCTTCGGCGATCAGCCAGCTCATCGTCGGATCCCACCCGCGGAATTCGATGCCGGCTGTCTTGCGAATGAGGCTGCGGCCGCCATCGCATCCGATGAGATACTCCGCCCTGAGCACCTGTTCGTCCGAGAGCGCGACGTCGACGCCGGTATCGTCCTGCATGAACCCCGTAACTTCACGTCCGCGATATATCGTCACCGCCAGTTCGCCGACCCACTCTGTCAGGATGCGCTCGATGTGATTCTGCGTCAGCCCGAGGACGTAGTTGTGCCGAGTGGGGAAGTCGCTGATGTCCAACTGCATCATGTGGAAGCCGGCGAACTGATATGTCTGTCCCTGCGAGAGGAACCGATCGGCAATTCCGCGCTGATCGAGGATCTCGATGGTGCGTGAATGCAGGCCACCGGCGCGCAATCCAATGAGCTCCGGGCCGGCGCGTCGCTCGACAATGGCGACATCGACGCCCGCCAACGCCAACTCGCCCGCCAACATCAGCCCTGTCGGACCTCCCCCGGCGATCACCACGGCATGATCGGTCATCGCCACTCGCTGTTCTCGCGCGACGCATTCGTCGTCAACAACACACGCATCTCACGACCTCCGTTCCGCAGGCTCAGGCTTCGACCAGAGAGTCTGGCCAAGGCCGGCGAGTCTACGCCACGCACCCGGGCTTGCCGCAAGCCCCCCGGTGCTGTATATGCTGGGAGTGGCGCGGAGGGAGGGTCCTATGCACCCGCCGACAGGAATTTCTTCGCCCTCTTCAACGGAGCCCGCCAGGACCATCGCTCCGCGTCCGCCATCCGCGAGCTGAGCGATGGGCCGCTGATGCGACCGCCCCTATCTCACGGAGCCTGGCCGCGACGTGCTCAGCGTCGCTTGCCCCGGGCGCGTGTCACCGGCCTCATTGGCGGCGATGCTACCGACGGTGGCGTAGACGGCTCCACCATGCGCTCCTCGCGCAAGAGCCCGTCCCAACCGCACTCGTAGCACCAGCTCGTGCGAAACCACGGCATCAGGCGATTCCACCCGGCCGACTGCACGCGCAGGGTGACCGCATCGCAATTCGGGCAGCGTATCCCGTCGGGAAGGATCATCAGAAACACGATCGTCGCCGCGATGATGCGGAGAATGAAGAACCCGCCAAATACGACGACGAAAATCACCGCGTCCGACATTGGTCACCCTCTGGCGCATAACGCGCGAGCCGACAGTCCTACACGCGGCGATCGACGGCCGCTCATGACTCCACGAAAGCAGTGCCATCCTCGACCCGCTCGATCACGACGTCCGACCCCTGCGCAATTGACTCGCCGTTTCGCGAATGCCGAATGAACGGTGGGCCTACGAGCCTAGATGCTTCCGAAAGAAAGCGGTCGTCAGGGGCCACGCCGATTTGCTGGCAGCAGAATTCGCGACGCCGCGTGCGCTGTCGGCTTGCGCGCGAAGGAACCCATGTCCCGCACCGGCGAACACATGCGACTCGTAGCTCTTTCCCGCGGCGCGCATTCCCGAGTCGGCCGCTGGAATCGTGGAGTTGACGCGATTGTCGTCTCCCCCATACAAGCCGAGTACGGGAGCGGCGGCCGCTGCAAAGTTCGCGGTTGCCGGCGTGCCGCCGTAATAGACCACCGCTGCATCAAGGTCGGGTGCATGCAGGGCATGCTCGAACGACGCCGATCCCCCCCAGCAGAAACCGACGACTCCGTATTTCCTCGTCGCGGAAGGGAGCGCCATCCCGTATTGCGCAATGGCATCGAGCTGTCGCTGAACGGCGTTGCGATCCAGTGTCCGGATGGCAGCCGTCGCCTGCTGTGCCGGAGGACCCTCCTCCGGGCTTCCTGGAAGACTCTTCGAGGTCAGGAGGTCGGGCGCGATCGCAATGAAGCCATCCGCCGCGAGCTGGTCCGCAACGGACCGGATCCACGGGGTGAGGCCAAAGATCTCGTGAATGACGATGACGACGGGTGCCCTGTCCTTTCGTTCCGGGTACACCACCCACGCGCGGACACTATCGCCAGGCCCCGTTCCGATCATCGCCCACTCGCCGTGGCGAGGCGAGGTGTTCAGTCGCGTCTTCGCGTCCACCGCGCCGGCCGGTATCGCACCGTCGCTGCCCGAGGTGCCACTCGACGCGCAGCCAGCGGCGAGAACACCGATCGCAAGACCAGCCGCAACCAGGACCATGCTCTTTCGCATTCACTCTCCCGCGTCACACCGACGCATCAATGTTCGACCTGCCGCAGAACTGCCGGCATCCGATCCCCGGACCCCGCTCACACTGTGCGTGCAACCGTTGCCGTCGTACCGATCTGCTCCGCAAAGAACTCTCCCAGCCGCTCTTCCAGATAGTAGACCGGTCGCCACGGAGCGCGACCCCCGATGAATCCGGCGTGTCCGCCGCGCGCAACGAACTGGACCTGAAGCGCCGGATTCACAGCCGCCACGGCGTGCACACGGGCCAGCACATCTGCCGGAAGAAACGGATCGTCCATGGCACTCAACAGCAGCGTCGGGACAGTAATTCCGGGCAACCAGTTCAGCGCGCTCGATTGCGAGTAGTAATCCTCGGCGTCAACGAAACCGTGGAGCGGTGCAGTCACCTCGTCATCGAACGCGTAGAGCGAGCGCGATTTCGTCAGTGCGGCCCGAGGCACCTGATCGGGGAAGAGGACGTGCTTGAGTTCCGCCTTTCTCTGCAGGGAGCGCAGGAAGTGCGACTGGTATACGCGCGAAAACCCGCGATCGATGTGGCGCGAAGAACGGGAGAGATCATAGGGGACCGAAACGGCCGCCGCTGCGACGACGCGGTCCGCTATCGCGGTTGACTGCTCTCCAAGAAACTTGAGCAGCACATTTCCCCCGAGTGACACGCCGGCGAGAACGAAAGCGCTATCGGGGAACTCCGCGAGAAGGCGTCCCAGCGCAAACGCGAGGTCGGTGGTCTCGCCCGAGTGGTAGAAACGCGGAGTGCGATTGAGCTCCGCCCCGCACGATCGAAAGATCAGCAGGTCCGCTCCCCACCCACGACGACGGGCCTCGCCGAGAAGACCCGCCACATAATGCGATCGCGGCCCGCCCTCGAGCCCGTGCAGGAGCAGCAGTCGAGGACTTCCCGGCGGTGCATCCACGCGCAGGAGATCGAGGAAATCGCCATCTGGCGTGTCCCAGCGGATGCGCCGGGAGATGACCGCCCGCGGCCGGCGGAAGAACTTCCCCCAGAGGGTCCGCAGGTGAGCGCCGGGGATCCACCAGGCGGGGACGTACGGACGTGTGGCCACTCAATACATTATGTGCGAGCGACGAGCCCGTGTAAAAACGGAGCCCGTGATGGGAGTGGGACGGCGATCTCCACCGACCCGATGTCCGATGGCAAGCTATGCGAGGTGGTAGCAGGAATGGAAGTTCAGATCTTTGGCACGAAGAAAAGCTCGGATACCCGGAAGGCGCTTCGCTTTTTCGCCGAGCGAAGGGTGAAGACACACTTTGTGGATCTCGCCGAGCGGCCGGCATCGCGCGGAGAGCTCAACCGGTTCGCCCAGAAGTTCGGCGTGACGGCGCTCATCGACCAGACATCCCGCCGTTACGCGGAACTCGGCTTGGCCCACGCACGTCTCTCCGACGACCGGTGGATGGAACGGCTCGCGGAAGAGCCGCTGCTCCTCAGGGTTCCGTTGACGCGCTTCGCGCATCGCCTGACAATCGGCAGCGCCGAGGATACATGGCGCGAGTGGCTCGCATCATGAGACAAAGAGCACACGCCCGCCGCGGAGTCACGGCCCGATGAGTCAGCTTTTCGTCTCGGGCGCCGGCGTCGAGTTCGGCAGCACTACCGTGTTCGAGGACATCACCTTCACCGTCGCTCCTCGCGACCGGTGGGGCATCATCGGACGAAACGGCACCGGCAAGACGACGCTCTTCCGCCTGCTGACCGGAGTGCTCGCGCCGACCAAGGGCAGCGTTGCGCGCCAGCCGGGCCTCCGCATCGCCCTCCTCGAACAGCACCGTGATTTTGGAACGGCGACGACGGTCTGGGAGGCAGCGGCCGTTGCATTCGCCGGCCTGTTCGAGCTGGAGCAATCGCTGTCGCGCCAGGCCATGGAGCTTGCCGAGCATGGCGAATCGGTGACTGCCAAGGTGCTCGAGCGCTACGATCGCGATCTCGAGCGCTTCGACCGGGAGGGGGGATATACCTACGCCCCGAAAGTCGATGCCGTTCTTCACGGACTGGGGTTCGATCCGGAGGAGGCACGCACTCGTCCACTCGAGCGCCTGAGCGGTGGAGAGCGTGGCCGCGTCGGACTCGCGTCACAGCTGGTGAGTCCCGCCGACGTCCTGCTGCTCGATGAGCCGACGAACCACCTCGATCTCGACACCACCCAGTGGCTCGAGCAGTACCTGCGCGAGAGCGATCGCACCATCGTGCTCATCAGCCACGACCGCGCATTCCTCGCGAACGTCGTGGACCACGTGCTTCACTTCGAAGGGACAACTGCCACCGCCTACACCGGCGGCTATGAGTCGTTCATTGTGCAGCGCCAGGAGCGGATGCTCGCGCAGCAACGCGCCTTCGACAAGCAGGCGCGGGTCGTCGCGAGCCAGGAGGACTACATTCGGCGAAACCTCGCCGGCCAGAACACGAGGCAGGCAAAGGGTCGGAGAAAGCGCCTCGAGCGGCTGCCGCGACTCAGCCCTCCTCCCGGAACGGACGGCACGATGGCGCTCCGGTTCCAGCCGCGCGAGCGCGGCGGCGATCAGGTGGTGGTCGCGAAAAAGGCCCGGATCGACGTTGCCAGCCGGAACCTCATCGATGGGTTCACCGGCCACATGGCGCGCGAGGATGTTCTCGGACTGATCGGTCCTAACGGGGCCGGGAAATCGACGCTGCTGAAGACATTAATGGGAGAGTATCCTCCCGCGGGGGGAGAGCTCAGGCTCGGCGGATCGATCACCGCTGCCTACTATCGCCAGGACATGGCGCAGGTCCCGCTCGACAAGACGCTCTACGAAATCATCTCCGAGCTGCGGACTGAATGGGGCCGGGGCCCGATCCAGGGACACCTGGGCCGGTTTGGTTTCTCGGGCGATGAGGTGATGCGCCGAGCGGACTCGCTTTCCGGCGGGGAACGGGCCCGGGTCGCGCTCGCGATGATGATGCTTTCCGGGGCGAACCTCCTCATCCTCGACGAGCCGACAAACCACCTCGACGTCGAGTCGATCGAGGCGCTCGAGGACGCGATCGAAGCCTACGAAGGAACGGTCATCCTCGTGAGCCACGACCGCGCATTGCTGCGCGCACTCGCGACCCGCGTCTGGGTGCTGCACGAGCGTCGGATTACGGAATTCGAAGGCTCGTTCGGTGAGTGGGAGGCGGTCAGCGAAGAGCGCGCGCATGCCGCATCGGTTCGCGCGTCGGAGGAGGAGGCACTGCGCCGCGTGCAGGAGCGGAAACGCACTCGCCAGGATCCTCAGCCACAGCGCGACACGAAAACGGCGGCGAAGCGTGCGCGCGCGGCCGTCGAGGAGTCGGAGGCCCGCGTGGCAAAGCTCGAAGGGGAGGTCGCAAAGCTGACCGCGGAGCTCGAGGACCCGTCCCTCTATACGACCGCGGGCGGTCCGAAACGCGCCCATGCACTTGGTGCCCAACTCGACAAATTGCGCGGGACCCTGGACAAGGCGCTGGCCGAGTGGAGCAGGCTCACCGAGGCATCCGACCTGGCGCAGTAGCGCCCATGTGTGGCTCCCTCCGGACCGGCTACCGAACGGGTCGCCGCTCTCCCGTGTCACCAAGGCGGCGTTCCACCTCGTCGCGGATGCGCCTGAGCTGCTCGGTGGAAAGTGGACGGTCGGCGAGCACCCGGGCGACCAGGAGGTCGGGCGAGCCCTGGAATACCTTGTCGATGAGGTGATCGACTGTCGTCCGGGCGGCGTCACGACGCACGGTGCGCGGGAAAAAGAGGTGAGCGCGGCCGTCCGGCTCATGTCCCACGTGGCCCTTTGCTTCGAGCGTCCTGAGAACGGTGAGGACGGTCGTGTACGCCAAGTCATCCTCGAGGAGGTCCTGCACCTGCGCGACGGTCGCGGCGCCGCGGTCCCAGAGGACGGCCATCACATCCAGTTCACGATCGGTGAGGCGTGGCATGGCCGGGTGGGTGAGGGGCATCGACTATGGATATAGTAGAGTACCTCCCCGTTCGCCAGCCTCCTCGACTAGAACACTAGTCGAGCCCGATCGCTCAGAACTCGCCAATGAAGCCGATCTCGGGCTCCAGCCGGTGGCCGAACTTCGTCTCGACGGCCGATTGTGCGATCCGGATCAGCTCGCGGACATCCGCGGCCGTCGCATGCCCGAGGTTCAGCATGATGTTCGCGTGCATGTGGGAGATCTGGGCGTCGCCGTGCCGGAAGCCCTTCAGCCCGCACTGATCAATGAGGCGGCCGGCGCCGACTCCCTCGATCTTCTTGAAGATCGATCCTGCGCTGGGGTGAAACTCCAACCACGGGTGCCGGCTCCCGCGCCAGCTCAGATTCTCCTGCATGATGCGCTGCATGACGTCCACGTCGCCGCGCTGGAGACGAAAGGTCACCGCGAGGGCAATATCGCCTCCCCCGTGCAGCACGCTCGTATCGTAGCCGAAGCGCATGTACTCGCGGTCCACCACCCGACGCTCGCCCTCCTGCGTCAGGATCTCCGCGGACTCGAACACTTCCTCAATGAACATCGTGCGCTCGCGATCAGGGGCAGGCGAGAGGAAATGAAGATTCTGCCAGATGGCACCACCGGCCGTGCTCGGGATGCCGACGTAGTGCTCGATTCCCGACCAACCACGATGGACGGCTTCCTTGATCAACTCCGCGATGACAGCCCCGCTCTCGACCCAGAGGAGCCCATCGGTCTCGAAGCGAAAGTGTCTGGCCGCGTTCCGGATGATGAGGCCGCGAAAGCCGCGGTCCCCGACAAGAATGTTGGCGCCGAGGCCAAGCACGAAGTAGGGAACTCCGAGCGCGCGTGCTGCCGTCACGGCATCCGCGAGATCATCGGCAGTCCGGGCGTCGAACATCACGTCCGCGGGACCGCCGATCCTGAACGTGGTGTATTGAGCTATCGGCTCGGAGGCGCGAAGCCGGGCCGGGTCAAGGCGCGACGATAGCGCCTCCATCAGGGTGGGCATCGGCTGTAAGAAACACCGGGCCACCGGGATTTGCCAGCGCCCTGCGCAGGCCCCAGCTTCCCCTCGCACACGGCTCTCACCCCACATACATACATGCCTGCTGCCTTCGCACGATGCCACGACGCCGCGCTCTCCATCATGCTGGGTACGGTCTTGCTCATCGCCGCGCCCCCGGCCGATGCACAGCGCGGTGACCTCGAGAAGATCATCCAGCGTCGCGTTCTCGCGAATGGCCTCGAGGTGATCGTCGTGGAGAACCACGGCGTCCCGCTGGCCACCGTGGAGATCGACGTTCGCAACGGCTCGTTCACGCAGACTCCCGAGTATGCGGGACTCGCGCATATGTACGAGCACATGTTCTTCAAGGCGAATCGCGCCTTCCCGGAAGCCGATGATTTCATCGGCCGCCTCGGCCAGATCGGCGCCGTCTTCAACGGGACGACGAGCGAGGAGCGCGTCAACTATTACATGACTGTCACCGCCGATCGCATGGGAGAGGCGGTGAACCTCCTCAGCGCCGCGCTCCGTGCGCCGCTGTTCCGGCAGGATGAGCTCGAGCGGGAGCGCGTCGTCGTGCTCGGGGAATACGACCGCAATGAATCCAATCCGGGATTCCGGCTCGGACGAGCAGTCGACGAGAAGCTGTGGAGCGATGCAGGAAGCCGGAAGAACACCCTTGGTGAGCGCGACATCATCCGGACGACGACGCCCGAAAAGATGCGCGAGATCCAGCGTCGCTACTACATCCCGAACAACAGCACGCTGATCGTGACCGGCGACGTAAACCCGACCGAGGTGTTCGCCCTGGCCGAGCGCCACCTCGGAAGCTGGGAGCGCGGCCCTGATCCCTTCGTCGCCGACCCCATTCCGCCCATCAAGCCGCTGAAGAAGAACGAAGCCGTCATCGTCGAAGAGCAGGTCGGGGCCGTCCTCGTCATCATGCAGTGGCACGGGCCGAGCGTCGGCAAGGATCCAGGGGCAACCTACGCGGCGGATGTCTTCTCGGACCTCGTCAACCAGCCGGGATCCGGATTCCACCAGCGCCTCATCGACAGCGGGTTGTTCCAGTCCGTGGCGATCAACTACTACACGCTCAATCATGTCGGCCCGATCTCGATCGTCGGGCAGACGACGCCGCAAATGCTGCGGCGCGCGCTCGCCGCGCTCGACGCGGAGATCGCCCGATTCTCCGATCCCGCCTACTTCACCCGCGCCGAGCTGGAAGCGGTGAAGACGCAGCGCATCGTCAGCTCGGCCTTCGGGCGAGAGCGGGCGTCGTCCCTCGCACAGACCATCGGGTTCTGGTGGAGCGTCGCGAGCCTCGAGTACTACATGGGATACGTCGACAACATGGCGAGCCAGACCGCGGCGGACCTAAAGTCGTATGCGGATCGATACATCGTCGGGAAACCTAGGGTGACAGGAGTCCTTCTCTCGCCCCAGGACCGGCGAACACTCGGTCTCGACGAAGCCCAGCTCCTCGGACCGCGAGCGATCACGCCATGAGCATCCTCGGTCGGCGTCACGCTTCCGGTCGAACATCGGTGCGTAGTCACGCAATGCGTCGTGCGCTCCTCGCCT
This sequence comes from Gemmatimonadaceae bacterium, assembly GCA_031426115.1. Classification (GTDB taxonomy): domain Bacteria; phylum Gemmatimonadota; class Gemmatimonadetes; order Gemmatimonadales; family Gemmatimonadaceae; genus JANPKQ01. The sequence goes on from JANPKQ010000067.1 coordinate 61,663, forward strand.
GGCTCACGGTCGGTGCAGGGGCGATCGCCTCGGCCTTCCCTGCGGAGACTGCGGCTGCGCAGTTCCAGCGTTCTCCGGTCGCGTCCACTTCGCGCAACGCGAGCGACAGCACCACGACGAGCTACGAAGTGGCCGGGGTCCGCATCATCCACCGAACGGTCACGGCGAACGACGTCGTCGCCGCCAACATCTACCTGCTCGGCGGGACGCGGCAGCTGTCGCAGGCGAACGCGGGGATCGAAGCCCTGATGCTGGAGACGTCGGGGTACGGAACCCGCCGATATCCCCGCGACACGCTGCGCAGGCGGATGGCAGCGCTCGGGAGCGAGATCGACGTCGCCGCGAGCACCGACTGGACGCGCATTGGACTTCGCGCGACCACCAGCAGCTTCGATTCGACCTGGGCGATCCTGGCGGATCGAATCGTCGCGCCGACGCTCGACTCCGGCGCGTTCGAGCTGGTGCGCGCGCAGCTGGGAGCCGCGGTGCGTCAGCGCCGCGATGACCCCGATGCCCTGCTGTCGTACCTCGCTGACAGCATCACTTACGTCGACCATCCGTACTCGATCGACCCCATCGGCACCGAACAGAGCATCGCCGCCCTGACGCGCTCGGACCTCGTCCGCTATCACGCCCAGCAGGTCTCGACATCGCGGCTGCTCGTGGTGATCGTCGGGCAGGTGGACCGCGCCAGGATCGAGCGCCTCGTGCGTGCGACGCTCGGAACCCTGCCGCGAGGCCAGTATACGTGGACGGAACCGCCCCCGCCGACGCTGCGAGGCGACGCGCTGGTGGTCGAGCAGCGCCAGCTTCCCACGAACTACATTCTGGGCTACTTCCACGGCCCGACGTCGGCAAACACGCGCGACTACTACGCGCTCCGGGTCGCGACCGCCGTTCTCTCCGGTCGCCTGTTCGGTGAGATCCGCTCCCGGAGAAACCTCACCTATGCGGTCAATGCACCCTTCCTCGAGCGTGCGCTGTCCGCGGGCGGCATTTACGTCACGACCGTGTCGCCGGATCTCACCCTCGGGCTCATTCGCGCCGAGATCGAGGCGCTGCAGGCGGAAATCATCTCGCGCCAGGGGCTCGCCGAGCTCGTGCAGCAGTTCATCACGGAGTACTTCCTGAACAACGAAACGAATGCGGCACAGGCGGATTTTCTCGCCCGCGCCCAGCTCTACCAGGGCGATTACCGCACCGCGGACCGCTTCGTCGAGGAGCTCAGGAACGTCGGCCCGGAGGACATCCGGCGGGTTGCGAAGATGTATCTCCGCGATGCGCGATTCGCGTATGTCGGCGATACGACGAAGATCACTCGCGCCACGCTGCTGAGGTTCTGACGCCGCAACGGATCAGGCGGATCCGGGCGCCGGGCTGGTGTCACCCCGAGCCCGGCGGTCGAGCACCTTCCGAAGGTCATCCAGTGAAATGCCGACATCACGCAGACCGACGAGCGCGTGGAAGATGAGATCGGCTCCCTCTTCCGCGGCGCGTGCAGGGTCAGCATCGGCGAGCGCGACGACGAGCTCTGACGCCTCTTCCCCGATCTTCTTGAGCCGGAGATTCCGGTCCCCGAGGAGCCGCCTGGTGTAGCTCGGGCTGTCCCCTTCCGCTTCGCGCGCCTGCGCCGCGGTGGCCCGATCGGCGATGGTAGCATCGAGCCTCGCCAACGCATCGGGCTGGAGAGCCTCCGCACCGAAACAGCTGGGCGCTCCGGTGTGACACGCAGGCCCCGCCGAGATCACGCGAGCCAGGACAGCATCCCCGTCGCAATCGATGCTGAGCGACACGACTCGCTGGACATTTCCACTCGTGGCGCCCTTCCGCCACAGGCCGCGCGACCGTGATCGATAGTGCATCTCCCCGGTCGCCACGGTGCGCTCCAACGCCTCACGATCGGCGTGCGCGAGCATCAGCACGACCCCCGTCGCCGCATCCTGCGCAATGACGGTCACGAGGCCGCCCCCTTTCGTGAAATCGAGCGTTGCAAGATCCAGCATCACGACTCCAGGCGTGGACGAAAGCTCACGGGACGGGAACTCCGAGCGCGACTCGAACGCTGCGCGCCATCGCTGCGTTCGTCGCGATGGCGCCGTTGCCGAACGGTGTGGAGACCCCGCGCCAGTCGGTGAGCACGCCGCCGGCCTCCGCGATGATCGGCGCGAATGCCGCAGCGTCCCACGGCGCCACGATGTCATCAACCATGACCTCCGCGCGGCCGGTCGCCACGAGCAGGTAGCCGTAGCAATCTCCCCACGTCCTGCACACGGCCGAACGGCTCGTCAGCTCTCGCCAGGCCGCACGCCGACGGGTATCTGCGGGAAACCGTTCGTCCGTGGTGAGCACCGTGGCAGTCGCCACATCGGCTATTCTCGACACGGAGCACCGCTGTCCGTTCCACCAGCAGCCCTCTCCCATCGCGGCCACCAGCATCTCGTTCACCGCAGGGAAGAACGCCGCTCCCGCGAGGACGCGCTCTCCCTCGGCAACCGCGACGAGCGTGCCCCACAGGGGAACTCCCCGCACGAACGCCTTCGTCCCATCGATCGGGTCCACGATCCACCGACGTGCAGCGCCCGGCGGCCCGTCACCCTGCTCTTCGCCAAGTACGCCATCCCGCGGAAATCGCTGACCGATCCACGCACGAGCGACCTCCTCCGCACGGCGATCGGCAATGGTGACGGGACTTCCGTCCTCTTTCGTCTCGACGATGAGAACGCGGCCGAAGTACTCGAGCGCGACCCCTCCTGCGAGGCGCGCCAGCTCCCCTGCGGCATCCATGAGCGTTCGAACCGAATCCGTCATGCGGCGTCGCGCACCCGGACTCCATCATCCCGGAGCACGGTCTTGATCGCACGTACCGTCGTGACGCGGTCGTGCAGGATACCGGCGACGAGCGCCGCATCCGCGCCCCCGTCGACCAGCACGTCGCGCACATCCGCCGCGCTCCCCGCACCGCCGGACGCGATGACGGGAACGTCCACGGCCGCAGCAACAGTTGTGGTCAACTCGATGTCGTAGCCACCGCGCGACCCATCCCGATCGATGCTCGTCAGCAGGATCTCGCCTGCACCGAGCCGAACGCACTCGCGGGCCCACTCCACCGCATCCAGCTCGGTCCGGCTGCGCCCTCCCCGCGTGAATACTCGCCAGCCAGCGCCATCACGGCGCGCATCGATGCTCGCCACGACGCACTGGGACCCGAAGCGCTCGGCGGACTCCGTGATCACCGTGGGACGCTGCACTGCCGCGGAGTTGACGCTGACCTTGTCGGCGCCGGCGCGGAGGACGTGGCCGACATCGTCCGCACTTCTCACCCCGCCGCCGATCGTCAGCGGGATGAACAATCGTTCGGCAGTTCGGCGCGCGATGTCGAGCAGCGTTCCACGATCCTCGACGCTGGCCGAAATGTCGAGAAAGACGACCTCGTCCGCGCCCTCAGACTCGTAGAATGCCGCCATCGCCACCGGATCTCCGACGTCACGCAGCGCGACGAACTGGACGCCCTTCACGACACGACCCGCCTGCACGTCGAGACACACGATGATCCGACGCGTCAGCACTACTCGGCCTCCAGCGCCACGGCACCCTTGGTACTGAACACCGCGCCCGATTCGGTCAACGCATCGCGCAGCGCGAGTCCCAGTGCCTTGAACGCGGCCTCGACCACATGGTGGCGGTCAGTGCCGCGCAGGACCCGAATGTGAAGCGTGGCCTTCGCGTTGTCCGCGAAGGAGCGCATCCAGTGGTCGTAGAGCGAGCTCGGAATCGGGCCGCGGTAGTATGGACGGCCGCCGACATCGATCGACACATGCACGAGCGCATCATCCATCGGCACGACGCGGTCGCCATATCGCGCAGCGGTGGCCGGCAGCATGCCCGCGACTGCGGCGCCGAGGGCGATCGCCACGTCTTCGATCAGGTGGTGTCGCAGGTCGCCCGTTGCCGCGACATCGATGTCGAGTCCGGAATAGCGCGCCAGGGTCACCACCATGTGATCGAGGAAGGGAACGCCGGTCTGCACCGTCGCCGTTCCGCTTCCCTGCTCGATCCGGACGCGAATCCGCGTCTCCTTCGTTTCACGAATGATCACCGTCATTGCCGGACAATCTCCACAGGGGAAAGAACAGTCATTCCGCGAACTCCTCGGCGACGAGCCGCGGGTCGAGGGCGCCCGTATACAACGCCATGCCGATGACAGTGGCCGCGACTCCGCGATCGGCCAGCGCCCGCAGGTCGCTCATCGTGGCGACACCGCCAGCGGCGATGACCGGTGCCTCCGACAGCTCGGCGACATCCTCCATGAGCGGAAGGTCCGTCCCTCCGAGCTGACCCTCCTTGTGCACCGCCGTGACGAGGATCCCGGCGAGCGGGAGGTCGTTCAGCTCGGACACCGCATCGAGGATGTCGCGGGGAAGGGTTCTCGACCAGCCACGCGTCACGATCCGTCGATCGCGCACATCCGCGGCGACGATGAGCTCTCGTGGGAACAGCGACGCCATCTCGGCCAGCCATTCCATTTCCTCGAGCGCCCGGGTGCCGACGATGACGCGGTGTGCTCCTTCGGCAAGCAGGCGCTCGATGGTCTCGCCGCTGCGAATCCCTCCGCCGACCTGCATCTCGACGCTCTGGTCGGCGAGCATATCGCGGACGAGGTCAGCATTGGTGCCGCGCCCCGTGGCTGCATCGAGATCCACGAGGTGAAGGCGTCGAAACCCATGAGCCGACATGTCGCGCGCGACCGACGCGGGATCATCGAGCCGGACACGTTCCTGTTCGTAGGACCCACCGACGAGCTGCACGCAGGCGCCGCCGCGCAGGTCGATGGCCGGAATGGCGATCATCGGCGAGCCTCATCGAGAAAGGTATGAACGAATTTCACCCCGGCGTCGGAGCTCTTCTCGGGGTGGAACTGCACGCCAACCGTGTTTCCGCGCCGAATGGCGGCGGCGAATCGATCGGTCTCATGGGTCGCCCAGGCCATGACGCCAATCTCCGAGTCGGGACGACAGACATAGCCGTTGGCGAAGTACGCGATCGGAAGTGGCGCGGCTTCGAAAAGAGCGTCACCGGTGTCCTCCAGGCTATTCCAACCAATGTGAGGCGACCGCCGTGCCCGGATTCGGGTGACGGCTCCCGGGATGAACCCCAGCCCGGCGCCGGATCCCTCTTCGCTCCCATCGAACAGCAGCTGCATCCCGAGGCAAATGCCAAGGCAGGGGAGGCCGGCGTCGAGGGCGGCTCGCATCGCCGCGCGGCCGGGCGCAAGCCTCGATGCCGCGGCGCCGAACGCGCCGACGCCGGGAAGGATGAGCACGTCGGTGTCGAGCACCGCCTCCGGATCGGCTTCGAGATGCACATCGACCCCTGGTCGTTCGAGCGCCTTGGCGAGCGAGTGCAGATTCCCGGCGCCGTAGTCGAAGATGCTCACTCGCATGCGAGCCCTGCACGCAGTGCGTCGAGTGCGGCGGACATCATTGCCCATGGCCCGATCGAGATGCGCAACGCGTCTCCGACGACAGGAAGTCCTGGCATCGGACGCACTGCAACTCCGGATCGGCGCATGGCAGCGGCGACCTTCTCCGCGGCGGCAACAGGGACGAGAACGAAGTTGGCGACGGAAGGCAGGGGATCGAGACCGATCCCGCGAAGCTCGCGCGAAAAGCGCTCCCGGTTGTCGCGTGCCTCGAGAATGCGCGAGCTGACCCACTCTCTGTCTGTCGTCAGCGCGGCAACGGCCGCACTCTCCGCCGGCCCGCTCACCTTGTACGGGCCGCGGGATTTTTCCACCTCTGCAACGAGCGCAGGAGCTCCAATCGCATAACCGATGCGGAGCCCTGCCAGGCCGAATGCCTTGGACAGCGTGCGCACCACCAGCAGGCGACCGTGGTGGCGTGCCTCAGCGACGTGGCTCGTGCCGTGGAACTCGACGTATGCCTCGTCCAGGACGATGATGCCGGGCGCCTCCCGCAGCAGCTTGCCGAGAGCTGCATCACTCGCCGGCGTCCCGGTGGGATTGTTGGGCGAGCACACGTAGATGATCCGCGCCCCGGTCGCCAGGAGGGCATCTGCGTCGATGTCGTAATTCGACCGGAGCGGGATGCCGACAGGACGGAGCCCGTTCATTCGCGCGAAGATCGGGACCATTGCGAACGAAGGCTCGGGAAACGCGACGATGTCGCCGGGCTCCGAAAAGGCGCGAATGGCCGAGTCGAGCACATCGTCCGAGCCGCACCCCGTCACGATGCGGGACGCATCGACATCGCAGTACTGCGCCAGCGCTGCCTTGAGGCCTCCTGCATACAGCGCAGGGTATCGACTGACGCCCGATGCAGACACAGCGACGAGGCTCGCGAGGGCAGCAGGAGGAACGCCGAAGAGATTGGTGTTGTCGCTGAGGTCGATCGCGCATGGCGAGCGATCGGGGGCATACAACGAAATATCGCGGTAGGATGCGCGCGCGACATCCAGCGACTGCCGGCCGGCGCCAGTCACGGTGTCGGTGCTCATGCGGAGGTCCCCCACGCGCGGGCCGCGAGCGCATGCCCGGCCAGCCCTTCCGACCCGGCGATGGTCGCGACATCTGCCGCGAGCCGCGACGCGCCGTCTCGACTGACGCGCTGCCAGGTCGTCCAGCGCATGAAGTCGCTCGTCGAGAGTCCCGAGTATCCACGCGCTGCGCCACCGGTCGGCAGCACGTGGTTCGCGCCGGTCATGTAATCGCCATGGACGACGGAGCTGCATTCCCCGACGAAGACAGTACCAGCGTTCCGGACATCATCGAGCAGGGATTCGGCGCGGGCTCCCGCGAGAAGCAGGTGCTCGGGTGCATACTCGGCGGCGAACGTCACGGCTTCCTCGAGTGTATCGGTCCAAAGGACCGCCGAACGGTGGCGCAGTGCATCACGGATGACCGCGGCGCGCTGCTGTGATGAGAGGTCGCGCTCGAGCGCGACCGCAACCCGTTGTGCGAGCACTTCGTCGTCCGTGACGAGCACGACGGCTGTCCAGGGATCGTGCTCGGCCTGTGCGAGCATCTCGCGTGCGATGACCGACGGATCCGCCGAGGCGTCGGCAATCACGAACAGCTCGCTCGGTCCGGCCGGCGAATCGATCGCGACCGTCCCCGATGCCTGCACCTGCAGCTTCGCTTCCGCGACATAGGCGTTGCCCGGGCCGACAATGCGGGACACGCGCGGTACTGACGCCGTCCCGTACGCCATCGCGGCGATGGCGTACGCGCCGCCGAGCGAGAAGATGCGGTCAGCGTGCGCCATCTCCGCCGCCGCCAGGACAACCTGCGGCGGCAGTCCGTCGCGTCCCGGAGGAGCGCACACGACCACGGTCCCCACGCCGGCGATCTTCGCCGGAACCACGCCCATCAACACGCTGCTTGGGTAGGCTCCCCGACCGCCCGGTGCATAGACGCCGACGGCATCGAGCGGGTCTGGCCGGCGTCCGACGACGATGCCTGGTTCCGTCTCGACCTCGATCGAAATGGGGAGAAATGCACGGTGCGCCGTGGCAATGTTTGCGGCCGCGCGCTCGAGCGCGACACGCAACGGTGTCGCGAGCGTGTCGAGTGCGCGGCGCCGTACAGCGTGCGACACCTCGAGCGCATCCAGGTCAACGCCATCGAGCTCGCGTGCGAGCTCGCGCAAGGCGACGTCACCGTCGAGGCGCACTCGCGCGAGAATCGCGGCCGTGGTCTCGCGTACCGGCGCATGATCCGGCGTGGCGCGCTCCATGAGCTGCCGGCGGACATCCGAAGATCGCGCAAGCGCATCGAGCGATCCAACGAACCGGAGGAGAGGCTCACTCATGGCATCAGCCTCTCGATCCGCGTGACGAGAATTCCGGAACCTCCCAGTGCCTTCAGCGATGCAATGGTCCGGTAGATCGTGCCGGCCGCAACGACGGCGTGCACCGCGACGTGTGATCCACCATTCAGGATGTCGATCACCGTGGGTCCGTTGATACCGGGAAGGACCTCCTTCACGCGGTCGAGGGAAGCCCGCGGGACGTTCGCCATGAGATACCGCTGCCCGCGCGCGCGGATGACCGATGTCAGCGCCGTCACGAGCTCAGCCAGCGCGCCCTGCTTGGCTGCGACCGACGCCCCGCCATTGGTCGGTCCACCGGGGGCAGCAATGAGCCGTGCGCTCGATTCCAGCACGGTCGCGATCTCGCGGAGCCCGTTCACGCGGAGTGTCGAGCCGGTCGATGTCAGGTCGACGATGATCTCCGCGATCCCCAGATGTGGTGCGATCTCGGCCGCCCCCGAGACCGGGACCACCTCGACTTCGCGTCCTGCATCGGCGAAGAACCGGCGGGTGAGCCGGGGGAAAACCGTTGCGACGCGCGGAGCGCCGCGGATGTCGGCAACAGTGGTGCACCCGCTGTCCTCCCGCGCAGCAACCACGATCCGACACTTGCCGAACTCGAGATCGAGGAGCATGTCCAGGCTTCGCTCCGACTCGGCGACGAGATCCCAGCCCGTAACGCCGGCATCCGCGGCCCCATCGGCCACGAACTCGGGGATGTCCTGGGCGCGGACGAAGATCGCCTCGAACTCTCCGCCGAGTGAGGCGGTGAGAGCGCGATCACCTCGGGAACGGACTTCGAGACCCGCATCGGCGAACAGCTCGCGTGTATCGTCTGAGAGCCTCCCCTTGTTGGGAAGCGCAATTCTGAGCATGACATCTCGTGGCTTGAGCAAAAAAAAACGGCCCGTCCGAATTGGACGGGCCGTGGCAATGACGTCTTTCCGTGGACCGCTACCCAGTCACCCCGGCACGCGCGCATTGCCCCGACCCGTTGGGCCGTGGTGGTGCGCGAAGTGATGGCGGAGGCTGGTCTGGGTCACGCGCCCAACCTAACGAGGCCGCGCACGCGCCGTCAATGCGCGCCGGAAGATCCAGCGGTCGATGGGGATGCCGAGGACTTCGCCGTTGGCGGGTGCTCGGGCATGCCCCGTGCGACAGCGATTGCATTCCCGGAGCCTTGTGAATAAATTCACAATCCCTGCGGGGGTCGGGCGCGCAGCGTCCTTCAGTTCATCTCATCTGGTCGTCGTACGTACGACTTCGGAGGCTTCAAGCAATGCGGTTCAATGCACTGGCGCTCGTAGCGAGCGCAATCGTCCTCGGCGCGTGCGGCGGCGGTGGCGAGGGCAGCACCACGGACACCACTACCCCGGCGGCCGGCACGACACCGGCAGCGGGCGGCGCGACGGGCACGGCGACGGCAATGCCGGCTACGGGCACGACCCACGAAGTGAAGATGATCATGGATGGCAACAGCTATCGCTTCGAGCCGGCCAACATCACGGCGAAGACGGGCGATGCCATCAGGTTCACGACGACGTCCGGCATGCCGCACAACTTCGGCTTCGATCCGGCGACCATTCCCGACGATGTCGAGGCGCAGCTCAGGGCAAACATGCCCCCGGGATCGACCGATCTGGAAAGCCCCTACCAGAACGCACCCGGCGAGGCGCACGTCCTCTCGCTCGGTGGCATCAAGGCAGGCAAATACGATGTTCACTGCACCCCGCACCTGGCGCTCGGCATGAAGGGCGTCATCACCGTTCAGTAGCCGTACGAGCGGTACAGTCCGGAACGCAGGGCAGAGTGGAAACGGAAGCGCGAAAGCGCTTCCGTTTTTGCGTTTTCACCGGCAACGCGCGATAGTCGGCCGATGAGCCCCGCGGATCCTCCAGAACTGATGAACACCACGGAAAGCCCTCGTCCGTTCGTCCGCGACGGGCTCTGGTTCGCTCGGCGCGCACGAAACGCCTTCCGGCGGCCCCTCGTGATCGCGGCATTCGGGATCGCGGCGTTTCTCGCGACCGTGATCGCACTGCTCATCATTCCACGCCGCGGCGATAACAGCGCCCGTGCGATCGCAGCACTATTGGCACAGAAAGAAGACACAACAGCGCTATTAGCGGCGCAGGAACGCTCCCGACAGAATCTGGCGGGAGCCGAGGATGCACTGGGGAATGCAAGGCGGTCAACCGTCAGGAGGCCACCGCCGCCTCCCCCCGATACACTGCCGGCTCCAATGATCGCGCGTCGCGATTCACTCCGTCGCGTGGAGGGCGCGCTCGACTCAATGATCACGCGGGTCGACAATGCGCCCTTGCCCGCCTCGTACCGTGCGCTTGGCGAGCTGGCAGCCCTGTCGGCGGAGCCGAGGGTGGCGCTGCTCCTCGATTCGCTCGCGGCCGTGGAGAAGGAGCGGGAGGAATTCGGAGCCGTGGGCGGGGTTGACCCGATCTTCGTTGCCCTGACGGCTCGAGCGACTGCGATCGGTCGGTCGATTCAGGCCATTGCGGAAAGTCGTCGAGCGTCGGCTCGTGAGGAGCTGATCCGGTTGAGGCCCCCATCGGCGCCGGCCCCGGTCGTGGTTGCGCTCGTCGACACGACGCCGATCGTCGAGCGCCGCAATTCCGCGGTCGAGATGCTCGACTCGTCCACACGGCGCCTGGCGGATGTTCGGCGCACGAACACGGCACTCGATCAACGCGTCGCCCGTGCCCGCGAGGCCGCCAACATCGACATCCCGCCATTCGCGCTCCTGTCTGCCGCCATCGTGATTGCGCTCATTCTCGGATTCGCCGCCGGCCTCGCGGCTGAAATGCGGTGGTCACGCATTGCCGAAGCCGACGAGGCGGAGGAGGCGACCGGACTCCGCGTGCTCGCGGTGGTCCTCCCCAAGACCGCACAGCCGGAGCGCACGAGGCGCCGCGCCGACCGCGAGACGTCGCCTTTCCTCGATGCGACGTCCGATGCCTACCGCCTGCTCTATCTTCACCTCGCGAGCTCCGTCCCGCGGATTTCCCTGGTGACGGTATCCGGCGACGAGATGGCGATCGCCGCGACGGTGGCTGCCAATCTCGCCGCTGCGGCGACGTACGACGCGCGGGGCACCCTGCTCGTCGATGCCGAGCTCTCAGGCTGCGCCGTTGCCTCTGTCCTCCGGGTGAGGACGGATCCGGGGTTGGGCGACGTGCTCGCGGGCCGCGTGGACTGGACAGAGGCCGTCGTGTCGGCGACGATCGGACGGGAGCGCTCGCTCGATGTCATCCCCAGTGGAAGCTGCGGTGACGCGGATGAGGAGTTCGACGCCGAGCCAACGCGACATGCGCTTGCGCGGATCGCCCGTCGATACGATCTCGTCGTCCTGCTGGCCGGTCCGACGCACATCAGGCGCGGAGATGGCAGCATTCTCCCGGGGCCGGACCTCATCTACTGCGCGCGTATCGGACACACGACGATCGCTGCACTGCGGGCGGGTGCGGACGCACTGCGCGGAGCTGGCGCCCGCATTCGCGGGCTCGTCCTCTGGGACTCCGACGTTCCGCTGCTCGAGTCGCGCGAGACAGCGGCGGCTCGCGCCAGGACGGACGAGGCGCTCGCCCTTTCAGCGGGGCGACCGGGTCGCTAGCATCCGCACTCCTCTCCGCCTGCCAGCCATCGTCATGTGGTCCGACACGCTGCTCGCCCTCGAGCGCGCGCATCTGTTGCGTCTTCTCGCATGGGGGGCGATGAGCGTCGTTGCCGGGACAGGAGTGCTCGCCTCGCTGATGATCCGGCGGGCAGACTCGGCCCTCCTCCGCGGCTTCGCGATCCAGACCGCCGCATGGGGCCTCGTGGACCTCGCCCTCGCGGGTCGCGGGTTGTTTCGCGCCACGGACCGCGACCTCGGCGCAGCGGTGCAGCTCGACCGTTTCCTCTGGCTGAGCATGGGGATCGACATCGGCATCGTGTCCGTTGGAATCGCGCTCGCCGTGACGGGCTGGATCGCGGGGCGCCGACTCGGACTCGTCGGTGCCGGCATCGGAATCGTGCTCCAGGGCCTGGCGCTGTTCGTCCTCGACCTGCGGTTCGCATCCTTCATGGCTCGGATGTTCTGAAACCCGTGGCCGAAACCACGCACGATCTTCGACTACTTCCACGGGAAGACGTCTACGCGACGCTGCACCAGCAGCTTGGCAGCGTGCTCGCGGGGATCGATGATCGTGTCGCCGCTATGGCGACGGTGGCCGCCCTCATCCATCACGGCTTCGGGCACCTCTGGACGGGGTTCTACCAGGTCGTCGAACCCGGGCGGCTCCTCCGCGTCGGACCGTACCAGGGTACGCTTGGTTGCCTCGAGATCCGTATCGGACAGGGCGTGTGTGGAACCGCCGCCGCGACCGAACGGACGGTGATCGTCCCGGATGTGCGGGCGTTCGAGGGCCATATCGTGTGCGATGCACGTGCTCGTTCGGAGATCGTCGTGCCCGTGTTCGATGCCGACAGCCGTCTCGTCGCCGTGCTCGACGTGGACTCCGCGGAAGTCGGGATGTTCGACCAGCGTGACGCGGATGGGCTGGAGCGGATCGTTTCGCTCTTCACGCGCCTCGCGCGCAACGAACCGGCGCCAGATTGAGTATGTTCTTCACGACCCTGTGTCCTTCCTGCCGCGCCAGCATTCCGAGATGATCACGGGCTACTCCGACCGAATCAACCACGCATTCGCGTTCGCCGCGAAGCACCACGACCAGCAGGTGCGAAAGGGGACGCGTCTTCCCTACCTCACGCATCCTGCCAATGTCGCGGTGATCCTCACGCGGTATGGGCGCGACGAAGACACCGTCGTTGCCGGAATCCTGCACGATGTCATCGAGGACTGCGTGCGGAGTGGTTACACCAGCGATGCACTGCGCAGCCGGATCGGCGAGAAGTTCGGTGAGTCGGTACTCGCGACCGTCCTCGCGGTGACCGAGACGCGGGTCGGACCCGACGGCAGCGAGTTCTCCTACGAGGAGCGGAAGGCAGACTATCTCGAGCGGCTGTCAGCGGCCGACGACCAGGCGCGCTGGGTCTGCGCCGCGGACAAGATCCACAACGCGAGCTCGGTACTCGCCGACCTGAAGCGCACGGAATTCCCCGAGAACGTCTGGCAGCGGTTCCGGAGCGGGCGCGAGACGCCGCGCTGGTACCGGCAGGTGTACGAGCGGTTGTCGGAGGTGGGCTTCGTGGCGCCGATCATGGAGGAGCTGCGGACCGTTGCGGAAGCCCTGGAACAGGCCGCTGCCGGCGAAGAGGCGGAGCGGCCGCCCACGTGGCGCTAGTGGGGCGTTCGCTCAGACGCCAGCCGTGACGTCCGTCCTGGCGTAGGTCCTCGCGACGTAGTCTTCGAGAATCTGCAGGAATTCGGGAACGATCTTCTCTCCACGCAGCGTCACGGAGAGTGCGCCGTCGATGTAGACCGGAGCCTTTGGGTCCTCGAACGTCCCCGGCAGCGAGATGCCGATGTTGGCGTGCTTCGACTCACCCGGGCCGTTGACCACGCACCCCATGACGGCGACGCGCATCTCCTCGACTCCCGGATACTGGCCGCGCCAGAGCGGCATCTGCTCCCGGAGATATGTCTGGATGTCCTCGGCCATGTGCTGAAAGAAGGTCGATGTCGTCCGTCCACAGCCCGGGCATGCCGTCACCTGCGGCGCGAAGCTGCGGAGTCCCAGCGACTGGAGGATCTGTTGTGCGACCTGGACTTCCTCCGTGCGATCTCCGTTCGGCCGTGGCGTGAGCGACACTCGGATGGTGTCGCCGATCCCTTCGGCGAGCAGAATGGACAGACCGGCAGTGCTCGCCACGACGCCTTTCGTGCCGAGACCGGCCTCGGTGAGGCCGAGGTGCAGCGGGTAATCGCAGCGCCCGGCCAGCCGGCGGTATACATCGACGAGGTCCTGCACGCCCGACACCTTCGCCGAGATGATGATCCGGTCGTGGGGAAGACCCGTCTCCTCGGCGAGCACCGCTGATCGAAGGGCGCTCTCGAGCATCGCCTCGACATAGACGTCATGCGCCGTGGCTGGCTCGGGCCGGGATGCGTTGGCATCCATCATGGCGGTGAGCAGATCCTGGTCGAGCGATCCCCAGTTCACGCCGATCCGCACCGGCTTGCCGTGATCGATGGCGATCTGGATGATCGTGCGGAAGTGCTCGTCGCGGCGTTTCCCGCCAACGTTCCCGGGATTGATACGGTACTTCGCGAGCACGCGGGCGCACTCGACGTACTTCGCGAGCAGCAGGTGACCGTTGTAGTGGAAATCGCCGATGAGGGGAACGACGACCCCCATATCCGCGAGCCGCTGCCCGATCTCGGGGACCGCCGCTGCCGCCGCGTCGTTGTTGACAGTGATGCGAACGAGCTGCGAGCCGGCACGGGCCAGGGCAGCCACCTGCTCGGCGGTGCCGGCTGCGTCGGCGGTGTCGGTGTTCGTCATCGACTGCACGACTACCGGGACCGCGGACCCAACGGGTACGCCTCCCACCATCGTCGTCACTGTCTTGCGTCGTGTTCCGAACTTCACAATGCTGTCCTCGCAGGCCTCGTGAAAGCTATCCACCTGTGCGGGTTCGTGGGATGATCGCCCCGCCGGTTCCCTTCCCCGCACTGTGCACGTCGTGCATTTTCCGCGTGGATCACGGGGGCGGGCGGGGCGAAACCCAGGGGAGAAGGCGATGACGGACGAAACCGACTATCCAAAGCGCGGATACGACACGAAGGATGTCGAGGCGATGCGCGAAGAGCGGCCGCCGAAGCGGCGCCGGCGCTGGGGCCTCATCGCCATCTTCACCATCCTCATCGTTCCTGCCCTCCTGCTCGGGCTCTGGGCATTCATCACGCTGAGCTACACATACTCGAAGGGCGACCGTGCAGGCTATCTCCAGAAGTTCTCGGAGAAGGGATGGCTCTGCAAGACGTGGGAGGGCGAGCTCACGCTCGCGAACGTTCCCGGCGCGATGCCGGAGATCTTCTACTTCTCCGTGCGCGATGACCGGATCGCGGCCGACCTGATGCGCCACATGGGGAACCGCGTGTCGGTGACCTACGAGGAGCACAAGGGCGTGCCGACGTCCTGCTTCGGCGAAACGGACTACTTCGTGACGAACGTGCGCGCCATCGACGCGCCGACGACCCCACCGCCGACCACTCCTCCTGTCGCGCCGCCGGCAATACCACCTGCGGCGCCACCGGCGGTTCCACCGGCCGCGCCTCCCGCTCCGCCGCCGCCGGCATAGGACGCGAGGCGGCAATTCGCACGACGCCATGCGAGGCGTGCCGACGCGGTGGCGTCCGCGCCGACCGTGCATTCTGACGCCCGTTGCACCACATCGTCGCGACTATTGCCCTGAAAGGCAGGTCGCATATATTTGGCGCGCGTGAGCGACCCTGGGATAGTAGGGTGAGCTCCAAGTCCACCGCGGGGGATGACATTGGTCCCGCGAACACTGTTTTGTCAGGGCTCGGCGCGTTCCGCTCCCTCGACAAATATTCATCCAGGAGCAGGGCATGCGTACGACTGGCAAAGTGAAGTGGTTCAATGATGCGAAGGGTTTTGGGTTCATCACCCCCGACAATGGCCAGAAGGACTGCTTCGTGCATTTCAGCGCGATTCAGGGCAATGGCTTCAAGTCGCTGGCCGAAGGCGACGCGGTGGAGTTCGACATCGTCCAGGGCCAGAAGGGTCCGGCCGCCGAGAACGTCACGAAGGCCGGCTGATCGGTCGCTTCACGTCACGCAAAGCAGGAACAGGGCGCCCTCGTGGCGCCCTGTTTCTTTTCCGGTCCCGACCAATGGGGGAACGGCGATCAGCGAGCGAGCGGCGGCCTGCCTCGTCGTGGCGGCGGATGCGCTTCGACCGCCTCGGCGAGACGCGCGGAGATCCGGCGCTCGATTGCGCTCACATCGACGTGAATCGACATCCCCTCGGCCGGCGTGTGGTCTCCGCCGCCGCTGATTAGCGATGCCGCGAGCTCGAGTGCGGCCCCGATGGGGAGGTGCAGTGCCTCGATAAGAGCGATCGCGACTGCGATCGTAATGACCGCGGAGGGCGAGATCGCTCGACTGACACCCTGACGTTCGCGGTTGACGCCGGCGATCCGGTGCTGGACGACAACGCTGTCGAGCCAGCGTGGATCGACCCCGAGAGCGTTCGCGACGACAATGCTGCTGTATGCCCTCACAATTATTCCCGGTCGTACGATAACATTAATATCGGCACCGGTCGGGCAAAAAACAACGGACCGTACTCTCGTTGAGGCAAGACGTGCCTGCCGTGCGTTGCGCCTCCTCCCGCAGGCGAATTCGTAACTAATTGTTTGATAACATCTTGGGGCAATGAGCGCTCATCCAGCGGCGATATATCGGCAAAATATTCAGTGTACAACAAAATATTTCATGGCAACGCTGGCTGCGAACTGCAGGCCAGGGACCCAAATACGATCACAGTTAGCGATTGCGGTGGCCCGAACCGTCGGAGCGGCGCCCTGTTCAGGGAAACGGTGTGCGAGGCGTTCACACTCGTCGCCTGACCGGGAGGGCGCCCGGGCAATCTCATCCTGGAACAGCGACCAGAGATGGGGAGTTCACGACGGAGCGATCGCTATATTATGGCTCCTTCACGGCGCCAGGGCCTCATGCTCCGTGAGAGATCGATCGGCCAACCTCGCTCCGAATAAACGGTTGGCGAACTCGGCCATGTGACGTCCAGCCGGTTGCATCGTATTACCGCGGGGCGACTGTGCCCCGCACTGCGTGCTGCGAAACCATGCTGCCCTCGTCCCCGTAGCGCGTGGCACATCCACGTTACAGAACACGACCAGAGGAGAACTACCCAATGAAGCGCACCGTTCTTGGTATCATGACGGCCATCGTCGCCATCGCGGCGACCGCACCGGCCGCGCAGGCGCAGAACCCGATGACGTTCGGCATTGCTGCCGGAGCCTCGATCCCGATGGGCGACCTCGGCGACGATTTTGCCAAGACCGGCTACCACGGCATGGCGACGCTCGGCTTCATGCCACCGATGTTCCCGTTCGGCATGCGAGTCGACGGCATGTACAACTCGATGTCGCTCGAAGACGTTTTCGGTGATGCGAACGTGCGTATCCTTGGCTTCAATGCAAACGCCATTATCGCCATGCCCGCGATGGTCGCGTCGCCCTATCTCATCGGCGGCGTCGGCATGTACAACAGCAAGGTCACGTCGGATGACATCGACCTCGAGACCGACGGCGAGACGGACTTCGGCATCAACGTCGGCATCGGCACGAAGTTCAACCTGAGCGGCTTTGGAACGTTCGCCGAGATCCGCTACCACAACATCTTTACCGAAGGCAACTCGACGCAGTTCCTGCCGATCACCTTCGGCATCATGTTCTAGAGCAATCCTGGCGAGGCTTCCCGCCTTCGCTGATTGCTCTGCGAACCGCCGGCGACGCATGGTCGCCGGCGGTTCGTCGTTCGGGAGCCGATTCTGCTTGCGCACCCCGCCCGATATTGGTTCCGAACGCATCGCCCGCATTCCGCCGTCATGAATGCGCCATCCATCCCAATGGGCGACCGCCCAGGCCTCCGGCGCGACGAACGCACGCGGTTCGAGCTTCCGGTCGAGCATGACGACTACCCTTCGGAGAACTACATGAGTCGTCTCGCTTCAGTGGCCTTGATGACGATCGTTTCCCTGCTGCCCGTCGTATCGGCGGTGGCGCAGGTCTGCGTCGGCACCGCATCGTTCGCATCCGGTCCCGCCCGCGTCGGAGTTGGCCTCGACTTCGCCAAGGACGCGAAGCAGTACGGGGCGCAAATCGCCGTCGGCAAGCCGGCCGGTCCGTTTGCGGCGGGAAGCGTAGCCATGGTGGACATCGATGAGATCGATGAGTCGGCTACCGTGCTCGGGATCGATCTGGGCTACAGCCTGAACGTTGCGGGCAAGGGATCGCTCGGGATCTGTCCAGTCGTCGGCTTCAGCCATGCCACCGCCGACGTCGACGAGGGCGGATTCTCGATCGACCTCACATCGAGGACCCTCCGTGCGGGGTTCGCGATCGGAGGCGTCTCATCATCCAGCCCGACGTTCAAGTTCATCCCGTCAGCAGGGCTCGCCTACGTGAACGAGAAGGCAAAGACGGAAGACGCGTTCGAGTTCGAGCAGTCGGAGGACTTTGGCGTCATCACGGTCGCCGCCGGGTTGGTCTTCAACGACAGGGTCACGGTTCGACCGAACCTCGCGTTTCCCGTCGGGCTCGATGATTCCGATCCGACGTTCGGAGTCGGCATCTCCCTGAACTTCGGTACCCCAACCGCGGCACGTTAGCGAGCGAACGGGATGCGCTCACTCCCTGTCACCGCAGCGCCACGATCATGGCACGCGCCACGGTTCCTCTTTACAAAACCATCGTTGGCCGCGAGCATATCCGGCGATCGGCGAGATCGTCCGCTCTTCTCGGCATTTCGACACTCAAACAATATCCAGGAGAACCAATGAGTCGCTGTCTCGGAACCCTCTTCCTGCTTTCTGTCGCCGCCGCGTCCCCATCGCTGAGCGCCCAGACGGTGAGCTCACCGGTGACCGTCACGGTTGCCGGCGGCGCTGCCATTCCAATGGGCGACCTCGGCGACCTGGCGAAAACCGGCTTCACCTTCGGTGGCGGAGTCGAGTTCGGGGCATCGACCCTGCCGTTCGGCCTGCGCGCCGAGCTGATCTACAGCCGTTTCGGCGAGAAGAGCTTTACGTTCACCGATCCTGACCTGGGCAGCTTCACGGCAGAATCGCGGCCGAGCAATCTCAACGTCAACCTGAATGCCGTCATCGCACCAACGGTCCCCGCAGCCCAGATCCGTCCCTACGCGATTGCTGGTGTCGGTTTCTACAACACAACGATCGACGTAAGCTTCTCGGGCGGCGGTACGTCGTTCAGCGGTGACGAGAGCAAGGGATCATTCGGCCTGAACGGCGGAGCAGGTGTGCGCTTCCAGTTCGTCGGCTTCTCCTCCTTCGTCGAAGCCCGCTACCATCACGTGTTCAAGGCTATCCCCGACGCCGAGAGCCAAACCGAATCGTGGAAGAGCGGCGGCTACCTCCCCATCATGTTCGGCATCAGCATCGGCGGCTGAGCCGGACCGGGCCTCCGATGTGACGGCGCCCCGTGAGTCTCACGGGGCGCCGTTTCCTTGCTCGTGGCCAGTCCTGCTTCTCAGCCCACGCGCCGATCGAGCTCGTTGCCGCGCGCCACGTCCCAACTCGGACGGAGCGACGCCCGGGCTGTCTCCAGCTGCGCGCGAACCGCATTGGGTCCGGTGCCACCGGGGACCTCGCGACGGGCAACCGAGGCGGACGCTGACAGCGCGTCCAGGACGTCCGGCCCGAACTCCGCATGCGCCGCCGCGAACGACGAGGCGGGAAGGGCGTCGAGCTCGGTCTCCGTCTGCAGGCTTTCGCGCACGAGCTGACCGACGCTCCCATGCGCATCGCGGAAACTCACTCCCTTCGCGACGAGATAATCGGCGAGGTCCGTCGCCATCATCAGGCTCGAGACCGATGCACGCATCCGTGCGGGTGAAAACCTGAGCTCCGCAAGCGTTCCGCCGACCGCGGGAAGCACCAGCATCATGGTGTCCACGGCATCGAACAGCGCTCGCTTGTCATCCTGAAGGTCCTTGTTGTATCCGCTGGGAAGCCCCTTCAGCGTCGCCATCAGCGAAACGAGGTCGCCGAGCACGCGAGCGCTGCTGCCGCGCGCGATCTCGAGCGCATCGGGATTGCGCTTCTGCGGCATCATGCTCGACCCGGTCGTGAACGAATCACCGAACCGGACGAAACCGAACTCGCTCGACCCGAAGAGAATCAGGTCTTCGGCCAGGCGCGAGAGGTGAACTCCGAGTAGCGCGATGGCGAAGAGCAGCTCGGCGATGAAGTCACGATCGGCGACGGCATCGATGCTGTTCTGCGAGAGAGCGGAGAACCCGAGGCTCCCCTGAAGCAGTACCCGCGACACGGGATAGGCACAGCCGGCGATCGCGCCGGAGCCGAGGGGCAGCACCGCCGTGGAGCGCGCCGCGGCCGACAGTCGCTGGCGGTCGCGATCGAGCGGCCAGAAATGCGAAAGCATCCAGTGTCCCGCTGCGACCGGCTGCGCCCGTTGCATGTGCGTGTAGGAGGGCATCAGCACGCCGTCGAGTGCGGTCGCGCCATCGAGCATGACCTGCTGAAGCTCGCGGATCGCGGCGTCCAGCGACTTTGCGGCATCCATCGCCCAGAGCCGTGACGCGGTCGCGACCTGGTCGTTGCGACTGCGACCTGTATGGAGCTTCGATGCCGTCTCGCCGATCTCCTCGTGCAGCAGGCGATCGATCAGTGTGTGCACGTCCTCGTCCGACGCCGTAGGCGTTACCCCTTCTGCGAGCCGGGCGCCCACAACATCGAGCCCGCGCTCGATGAGGGTACTCTCCTCGAGTGTCAGGACTCCCGCGCCCCAGAGCCCGACAGCCCAGGCCTTCGACAACCGGATGTCGAAGGGCCAAAGCCGATAGTCGGTCCCGATCGAGCGGTTCAGGACTTCGAGCTCGGGCGCCGTCCGACCCGCGAACGCTCCGCCCCACAGCCGGTGGCTGCGCTCCCGGGGCGGGGCGAGCTCGAGATGCGTCATGCGATTGCAAGCTCCGAGGGCGCCGCTGCGGCGACCGGCGTGGAGACACCCTCCATCTCGCGGTCCTTCAGCGCGCGGACACGCTGTGACAGCCCGTAGAGGCGGATGAACCCCGCAGCGTCGTTCTGCTGGTACACATCGTCTTCGCCGAAGGTGACGAACCGCTCGTCGTACAGCGCGTGCGGGCTCTCGCGACCCACGATCGAGACATTGCCGCGGTACAAACGGAGCGTGATCGATCCGGTAATTCGCTCCTGGGTGACGTTGACGAACGCATCGTATCCCTCGCGCTCGGTCGTCCACCAGCGTCCTTCGTAGACGAGGTCCGCGTAGCGCGGCGCAATCATGTCCTTGGCGGCAAGCGTGCGCCGGTCGAGGATGAGCTGCTCGAGCTCGCTGTGCGCAGTGTAGAGCATTGTGCCACCGGGGGTCTCATAGACGCCGCGGGACTTCATGCCGATCAACCGGTCCTCGACGAGATCGATCCGTCCGATGCCGTGACGCCCGCCGACGGCATTCAGCGTCGCAACGATCTGGACGGGATCGAGCCGCGCACCGTGCACCGACACCGGGAATCCGTTCTCGAACCCGATGCTGACATCCTCGGGGGCCGAGGGTGCGTCATCGGGCGACGATGTCAGCTCGAACAGGTCAGCCGGAGGCGGCGTGTTCGGATCCTCGAGGACTCCGCCTTCGTGCGAGAGGTGCCAGAGGTTCCGGTCGTGCGAGTAGATCTTCTGGCGCGTCGCCACGATCGGAATGCCACGCTCTTCCGCATAGGCAATCGCATCCTCGCGGCTGCGAATGTCCCATTCCCGCCACGGAGCAATCACCGGAAGGTCCGGGGCAAACGCGGCGAAGGTCAACTCGAACCGGACCTGGTCGTTCCCCTTGCCGGTGCAGCCATGGGCGAGCGCATCGGCGCCGATGGCGCGCGCGATCTCGACTTGCCGGCGCGCGATGAGGGGGCGTGCCATGGCG
This sequence comes from Gemmatimonadaceae bacterium, assembly GCA_031426115.1. Lineage (GTDB taxonomy): Bacteria > Gemmatimonadota > Gemmatimonadetes > Gemmatimonadales > Gemmatimonadaceae > JANPKQ01. The sequence goes on from JANPKQ010000067.1 coordinate 83,139, forward strand.
GTACCGAGGAGGTACTTCCGGTTGTAGATGGCACCGGCGCGGAGCGTCGGCCAGATGAACGATTCGACGAACTCGTGCCGAAGGTCCTCGATGTAGCACTCGGCCGCGCCGGAGGCGATCGCCTTGTCGCGCACGCCGGCGAGCTCGCTGGCACCCTGGCCGACGTCGGCTGCGACGCACACGATCTTCGCACCGTACTTCTCGCGCAGCCACGGAACGATGATGGAAGTGTCGAGGCCACCGGAATAGGCAAGAACAATGGTGCGGATCATGGACGCTCCAGACGCGGGATTTTATTCGTAACAGCCGCATATTTAACGATTATGCGGTCCCGCGTCAAGCCGACGCGCCATGCCCGGGTGGTTGCTGACGGGGCCCTGGGGTCAGGCCCCGGCGATGGCCCCCAGCCGGCGGACCAGCCGCTCGCGCGCCCCGCTCGACCGGCAGACAATGAGGATCGTGTCGTCCCCTGCAATCGTGCCGAGTACGTCGGGCCAGTTCTCGGAGTCGAGGATCACCGCCACCGACTGGGCGCCGCCCGGGATGGTCCGCAGCACGGCGAGCTCGCCGACGCCATCGACCCGGACGAACAGCGACGGCAGCAGCGTCTCCAGCCCGGGGCGTCCGCCATCGTCGCCCGGGTCCGTGATCGAGTACCGCGCTCCGCCCGCGTCAGGCACTCGCGCGACCCGCATCTCCCGCAGGTCGCGCGACAGCGTGGACTGCGTGACATCCCAGCCCCGCTGCAACAGGTGCCGGCGGAGCTCTTCCTGACTGGACACCGGCCGGGCGACGATGATCTCGCGAATCGTCGCCTGCCGCTCTCGCTTGTTCATCCGACCTCCGACGTTGGCGGGGACGATAGCACTCCAGCCGGCGCCAGCCAAGATGATCATTGACAGAAGGCGTGTGCAATAATATGCATTATGTGTGCATAGAATACCGGTCGGGGTGCTGGGGGCGAGTGGGTACGCAGGGCGCGAGCTCTGTGGCCTCATCGCCAGGCACCCCGGAATGCAGCTCGCCTTCGCGGCGGCCAACGAGAGGGCAGGGGAGTGTCTTCCACTCCCCGGCGGAGCCGTGCGCCTCGAGTCCCTGGCCGATGTGAAGCTCGACAAAGCGCGACTCGTGTTCAGTGCACTGCCGCACGGTGTTTCCGCAGCATGGGTCGCCCGCGCCCAGGCGGCGGGGGCGAAAGTCGTCGACCTGTCCGCCGACCTGCGTCCCGGCAATCCCGGGGTCGCCGGCATCCCATATGGATTGACGGAGCTGGCGCGCGATGACGTCCGCAACGCGGCGATCGTCGCGAACCCGGGCTGCTATCCGACGGCGATCCTCCTCGCCCTGCACCCGCTGGCGCGCGCGGGCGCGATCGCTGCCGACGGAACGATCAGCGTCAGTGCCGCGAGCGGTACGACGGGCGCAGGATCCGGCGCACGCACCGATCTCCTCTTCTCCGAAGTGAGTGAGGACTTTCGCGCATACGGCGTCGGAAACGGACACCGGCATCTTGCAGAGATGCGAGCGACGCTCGACGGGCTCGGCGTCACCACGGACCTCGTGTTCACCCCGCACCTGCTGCCGGTGGCCCGTGGCATTCTCGCTACCATCACGGTGCCCCTGACCGAGCCCCTCTCCGACCCACTCTCTCTCTGGCATGATGCATTCGCGGGAGAGCCGTTTCTCGAGGTCAGCACACAACCGCCGACGCTCCGCGACGTAACCCGCCGCAACGTCGTCCGCGTCTCCGCGACCATGGCGACGGGGACCAAACAACCCACCCTCATTCTCCTCTCGGCCATCGACAACCTGGTGAAGGGTGCTGCCGGCCAGGCTGTGCAGAACGCCAACCTTATGCTCGGTCTCGTCGAGACCCAGGGCCTCCCATGCTGACGCGAGTCATCAAGATTGGCGGCCGCGTGCAGGCGGACACCGCGCTTCCCGCAGCGATCGCCGCCGCGTGGAAGGCCACCAATGGTGCTCTGTGTCTCGTGCACGGCGGTGGTGACGAGATCTCCGCGCTACAGCGCCTCATCGGGCTCGAGCCGCAGTTCATCGGCGGGCGGAGGGTGACGACCGAGCGCGATCTCGATGTCATCCGCATGGCGCTCTCCGGCTCGAGCAACAAGAGACTGGTGGCGACGCTGCTCGACGCAGGGGTTCCCGCGCTCGGAATCTCCGGCGAGGATGGCGCGCTCATCACCGCAACCCCAGTGGATGCCGAGCGACTCGGGCACGTCGGGGTACCGACGGCAATCCGCACTTCATTGCTGCGGGCGCTCATGCGCGAAGGCTACCTCCCGGTGATCTCGCCGGTCGCGCGGTCAGTCGTCCAGGGGTCGCCGCTCAACGTCAACGGCGATGATGCGTCGGCCGCCATCGCCGCAGCGCTGGCCGCCACGGACCTGCTCTTTCTCGCCGATGTCCCCGGCGTCCTCGACGGAGACACGGTGCTCACGGCCCTCGATGCGGACGCGGCTCAGGTGCTCATCGCCGATGGCCGGGCAGCGGGAGGGATGGCCGCGAAGCTGGCATCCGCGATCCGCGCCGCCGAACTCGGTGTGCCGAGCGTCCGCATCGGCGGCCTTGATGCCGTCACCGATCTATTCGCTGGTACCACGATCACCCTTGCACCGAGCCTCGCATGACCGCCATGCCCGTCGCACATCCCGAGCTCTCATCCGCCCCCGCGTCGGCCACCGACGGCCTCCTTCCCGTTTACCGCCGGGCGCCCATGGAGTTCGTGCGCGGATCCGGATGCGAGCTGTTCGACGGGGATGGAAACAGCTACCTCGATTTCGCGAGCGGGATCGCGGTGAATGCGCTCGGCTACGATGATCCCGGGATCCGTGCAGCCATGCTCGCCGCGATGGATACCGGCCTCATTCACGTCTCCAACCTGTATCGAACCCCTCCGGGCGCCGCGCTCGCGAGCGCGCTCGTGGAGCGCTCCTTCGCGTCGTCGGTGTTTTTCTGCAACTCGGGAGCTGAGGCGAACGAAGGTGCGTTCAAGTTCGCACGCCGGTGGGCGCGGGCCATTGGCGGTGCGGCGAAGCACGAGATCGTTGCGCTGCGCGGCGGGTTCCATGGGCGGCTCTTTGCATCGCTGGCGGCGACGGACCGGCCGGGATACCGCGCTCCCTTCCGTCCATTGGCGGGCGGCATCGGCATCGCCGAGCGGTCGCTCGACGATCTCGACACGCTGCTCGATGCAGAGACGGTCGCCGCGGTCATCGTCGAGCCGGTGCAGGGGGAGAGTGGCGTCCGCGTGCTCGACGCCGACTTTCTTCGTGGACTGCGCGCGCTCACCCGTGAGCGCGGCATCGCCCTGATCCTCGACGAGGTGCAATGCGGCCTTGGCCGGACGGGTTACCTCTTCGCGCACGAACGACTGGGAATCGAGCCCGACCTGCTGACGCTCGCCAAGCCGCTCGCGGGCGGGCTTCCCATGGGAGCAGTGCTTCTCACCGCCGAGATCGCAGCGTCGATCCAGCCGGGCGATCACGGCACGACGTTCGGTGGCGGCCCCTTCGTGTCGTCGGTGGCACTCCACGTCCTCGAGCGGCTCTCCGATCCGGAGCTGCTTGCCCGAGTACGTGAGGATGGGGCCTGGCTCGGAGCTCAACTGGGTCGCATGGTGCGCCCCGGCTCGCGCGTTCGTGCAGTGCGCGGGATCGGGTTCATGTGGGGCATCGATGTCGTCGAGCCCGCCGCCGAAGTCGTGAAGCGCGCGCTGGCTGCGGGGCTGCTCGTCTGCTCTGCGGGCGAGCACACCGTGCGGCTCCTGCCGCCGCTGGTCGCCGATCGTGCGGATCTTCAGCGTGGAATCACGATCCTTGCCGAGCTCCTGGCGTGATGACCTCCGTGCATCCCATCGGGGCAGTTCGGCTGGGTCCGGCACGGTCATCACACATTGCAGGCATCGCCGCGCTGATCGAAGGGTATGCCGCGCAGGGCGTCATGCTGGCGAAAACGCCGGAATCGATCGCGCTTGCACTGCACGATTACATCGTGGCTTCAGACGCGCGCGGGCGAGTGGTCGCCTGTGGGGCGCTGCGTGAGTACTCGCCATCCGTCGCAGAGGTCTCGGCCGTGGCGGTCGCAAGGGACGCCCAGGGACGAGGTCTCGGGACGCGCATCGTTCTCGCCGTGGAGCAGCTCGCGACCGTGAGGGGAATCGACGAAGTGTTCGCCCTGACGCTCACGACGGGATTTTTCGTCGCTGCGGGGTATGCAGTCGTGGACCGCGCTGCCTATCCGGAGAAGATCCGTCGCGACTGCCGCGGCTGCGCACGCCGGTTCTCCTGCGCCGAGGCCTGTGTTCGGCGCGTCCTCCACGGCGATGCCAGAGCAGTCGCGGCGTAGCCGCCAACGCCGAACGTTCGCGAAAACGGCGAGACCCGATGTCCACCTACCATCGCCGACAACGCGCAGATGTCCTCAACGCTCTGGATGAGATCCGCTTCGGCAACCAGCGCACGCTGAACCTTCGCGAATCGCTGCCGACGGCGGCGGACGCGGTGGCACGAACCGAGGCGTGGCTCCGGGAGCGTCAGGTGACGGTCTCGGGTGAGGTGTTGATCGTGACGGGGCGAGGAAAGGGAAGCCCCGGCGGCGTCGGGGTGGTGCGTGAGGCAGTGCGCAAGCTGCTCGGATCACTTCGACGTCGCGGCGTCGTCGCGGACTTCGCGGATCACACACAGGGGTCCTTCATCGTGACGCTCGCACCGGTCACGGATCTCCTCCAGGCCCCGCGTCGGAATCGCGATCGGAACACGCCTTCGCCGGAAGCGCACTCCACTCCGACACTCGCCGCGCTGGAGCCCTCCACGCGCGCCCTGCTTCGACGTCTCGCCGAGGGATCGCTCGCGGCGCTTGGCGCAACCCTGCCGACGCATTTTGTCGATGCGGAGATGGTGCGGCAGTTCAACATCCTCGCGGCCGGCGTGACGGCCGGTCGCGGCGGAGAGGACCGCTTGCGCCAGGCGATCGCTCGGGCGATCGACGAGATGGACGAGCGCTGAGACGGCGAACGGGATTCTTGTGTGCGACAGGGCGCTACGCTATCGTTGGCGCGCCTCGGCGGAATTCGATGCACGCTTCGGACAGCTTGCCTCCGAGATGGAATTCGACCGACTGTTCGCGACTTCCGATGCCGGAGTCCCAGGCGCCGCTTCGCTCAGCATCTCGACACACCCTGCCGTGCAGTGGACCACTCCGTGATTGACGTTGCCTCTGAGGAATTCACGCCGTTCGAGCTGCTCGAGGCCAGGACGGATCGAGTGATCCTGGAGTGGCGGGGTCTTCTGGCGCGCGACCCGTGGGCACGCCTCCCGGACGACCGACTGATCGACCACCTGCCTGAGATCCTTCCGCGACTCTTCCGGCATGCCGCCGCCGGTGTGCGTGAGATCGATCCGGAGCTCCAGCAGATCATTTCGCGCGCGCATGGATTCTTCCGCCGGGAAGATGCCATTCCCCTCGCTGCCGTGGCCGAGGAATTCGATCTGCTGAAGCGTGCGTGCTGGAAGGTGCTGACATCGAGCGGCTTGTCACCATCGGAGGTGTCGGCGGCGCTGGGCCGCCTCGATATCCTCATCGATGACGCAACCGGGTATACGCTTCGCGGCTACTATGCTCCGGAGCTCGATGCGCTTCGGGGCCGCGGGCTGGAGCGGAGGAGTGCACACGTTTCGCCCGCGCCGTTCAGCGACCGCCGACGGGGATAGCCAGGCTTTCCCAACGGATCACCAGCGCAGCCGATGCTGCGCGTCGGACTACGACGGTGGACCGTCGGACATCCGCTCCGGGCTGCCCGCGGCCGCTGCTGCAACAGCTGCGGCTGGTACCTGTCCCGGTGGTCGCGCACTGGCGGCGACTCGCGCCGGCGGGCGCGAGCGGCCGTTCTCGTCACCGATCGATTCCGGTGCCGCAACGGGTGGTACGCGCGGGATGCTCGGCACCGCCGACTCTGCCTCGGTCTCCGGCACCGGCAATGCGACCGGGCGGCGTGATGCGATGTACGCGCGCGGGAGACGCCGACCGGAAACGTGCGCGATGGGGACGCTGTGCTGGATCGCGCGGATTCCAGCGGATGGGGATCGGCGGCGCGGAGCTGGCGCGGGAAGCGACCCGGAAGGCGACGCGATTGCTGCTTTCCCCTTGAATGGAGCGGGCCCACCCGGAGCCACAACGGGTCGCGAGTCCGCCTCGAGCATCCGATCCCTGTCGAGTTGCTGCGCCACGAGAGGGATCGCGGCGGGAATGGGATCACTCAGGTCGAGCGGAATGGTGACGTCGACGACGCTGCTCGAAGCGCGAGGTGGCTCGATCACGGCCACCGCTGCGCGAGCGCTCCGCGCGGGAATCGCGGCCGAGACACCGCTGCACGCGCAGCCCAGCCGTGGGGCGAGATCGATCAGGGTGCATTGGTGGGAGAGCAGGTGCTGGGCGAGATCGATGAGATAGTCCTCACCATCGAGCTCCACGAAGGACCGGCAGTTTCCTGCACTCCAGAGCTGCTCCGCCGAGGGCACGCCACCCGCGACCGAGAGAAATCTTCGGCGGTCGGGAGGAAGCACCGAGTCAAAGACCGTCGGCTGGTCGGCAAGCCCGATCCCCGCTGCCGCGAGCGTCGCGAAGAAGTCCTGCGGCGCGTAGTGCACGTCGAGCGCATCGTCGTCGG
>JANPKQ010000068.1:0-3416 GCA_031426115.1 Gemmatimonadaceae bacterium
CGACGCCCCGCCGGTGTACTTCTCGCGACCCCGGGTCAATACCCCTTAGGGCGGCGTTATTATTTACCAACTAACTCCCCATTGGGGTTTGCTCCTTCCAACCGCCGACACAAAACCCCCTGGCGCCGCTTCGTGTATTCCCTTCTTCAACGCTTGACACCTTCACGACCGAGCCGTAACCTCGACGGTACGGAATGAGCGCATCGCGATCGCGGGACGCACGCTAATTCCCCGGCTGATTGCATCGCGCGTTCACGTGTCGTCAACACTCATCGGATGGCTTTGCGCGATGGCGAATTCGCAGGCGATGAGACCGTGACTGGTCGCGAGCCGTTCATGAGCGTTCACGCGACCGACTGCTGATCGGCCGCTTTCTGGTCGTCGGAACATGGTGTTCCGCGACCGCCGCCACGCAGATCGCGTGGCCCATCCACCTGCGTCAGGTGAAGAGGAGGAGCGTATGGTACGTCATCTACGTCGGTTGCTCGGTATGGCAGCTGCTCTCGTGCTCGTGCCCGTGGGGGCAGGTGCACAGGAAGCCGCGACCATCACCGGAACGGTGAGAAGCGACGCAGGACAGCCGCTGCAGTTAGCGACCGTCTTCGTCGAAGGGCTCGGTATCGGAACGACGACTCGCGAGAACGGCGAGTACACGTTGACGGTGCCTGCCGCCCGAGTGCAGGGGCAGACAGTGACACTGAGTGCGCGACTGATCGGCTATCGCCAGCGCACGGCTCAGCTGACGCTGCGGCCCGGCGCAATCACTCAGGACTTCAGCATGTCCGCCAACCCGCTGCAGCTTGGTGAGGTCGTCATCACCGGCGCCGGAACGGCGACCACTCGAGAGAAGCTCGGCAACGTCATCAACTCGGTCGATTCCGCGACGATTACGCGCTCGAACGAGACGAACATCGTGTCGGCGCTCGCGGCGAAGGCGCCGAACGTCGAGGTGAAGACGCAGTCCGGTGAACCCGGCGCGTCGTCCTCGATTCGCATTCGCGGCGCGAAGTCGATTCAGGGCACGGGCCAGCCGCTGTTCGTCGTCGATGGCATGCCGATCGACAACAGCACGAACACGACGGCGGCCTTCACGGCGCAGGTCCCGCCGACGCAGGGCACCGTGGCGCCGAACCGCGCGTCCGACATCAATCCGAACGACATCGAGTCGATCGAGATCCTGAAGGGCGCCGCCGCGTCGGCCATCTACGGCGCGCGCGCCGCCGAGGGCGTCATTCTCATCACGACGAAGAGCGGTCGCGCCGGCCCGACGCGCTACTCGCTCCGCTCGAACATGTCGTGGGACAAGGTCGACCAGAACGTGCCGCTCCAGCGGACGTTCGGCCATGGCACGAACAACTCCCTGAACGCGTCGGCGGATCTCTGCTACCTTCAGGGCGATGCAGGCATCGACTGCGTTCCCGGTGGCACGAGCTGGGGGCCGCGCCTCGATGAGACGAGCTACAAGGCCGCAATCGCAGCCTCCTTCCCGGCCTACACCCAGGCCCAGATCGACGCGGCGTTCACGGGGCTCTACCCGAACGGACTCAAGACCTTCGATCACTTCGGCGAGCTCTTTCGCACGGGGAGCACGATCGACAATACGCTGAGCGCGTCGGGCGGCAACGACCGGACGACGTTCTTCCTGTCGGTTGGCCGCACCGACCAGAGCGGCATCTTCGTTGGTCCGAACAACTACTACGACAAGTCGAACGCTCGCCTCAAGGCTTCGCACCGTCTCCTCGAGAAGCTGACGATCGGCGGGAACGCCGCCTACACGGATGCCCGGGGCAGCTTCATCCAGAAGGGCTCGAACCTGTCCGGCGTCTTCCTCGGAGGGCTGCGGACAGCTCCGAACTTCGACAACAAGGTCTACCTCGACCCGATCACCGGTTTGCACCGCGCGTACCGGTATCCGCGTCCGTCCTCGGCATCATTCAACAGCGGCCGCGTCTACGACAATCCATTCTTCGTCGTCAACGAGCACGAGAACCGCTCGGAGCTGAACCGGATCGTCGGCAACACGAACATCGACTACATCCCGTTCAACTGGCTGACCGTCAAGCACACCTTCGGTGTGGATTACTACACGGACTGGCGCATCGAGGCGCTGCCGCTGACGTCATCCGGCGGACTTACCGCCGGGTCGGGCGAAGTCATTCGCGTGGACATCCTGAACTACGCGCTGGATCACAACCTGACGGCAACCGGCTCGTACCAGTACAACGAGAACCTCGCCGGCAGCCTGACGCTGGGCCAGAACCTGAACAGCGAGAAGGTTCGCGGCAGCTCGGTATGGGGAACGGGATTCATCGCCCCGCGGCCGTTCGCGCTGCAGAACACAGTCAACTGGATTCCGCAGGAAACGCGGAGCCTCGTGCATCGCGAGGGCTACTTCGCCCAGGCGACGGCGGATCTGTTCGAACAGGTCTACCTGACGGCCGCGACGCGTTACGACGGGTTCTCGACGTTCGGCGCAAGCACGCGCCGCCACTGGTTCCCGAAGGTCAGCGCGGCGTGGACGTTCACGAACCTGCTGACCCAGGCGGAAGATGGTGCAGGCGTTTTCAGCTTTGGTAAGCTGCGTGCCGCATGGGGCAAGACCGGCCGCGAGCCGATCGTCTACCAGACGATCACCGCGTTCCAGACGGGCAGCAACACGACCACCTGGGGCGAGTTCCTCAACTACACCCAGCAGGGTGTCGGCGGTCTCGTCACCGGCTTCCGCAAGGGCAACACGGCGCTGAAGCCGGAAGTCACGAAGGAATACGAGATCGGCGTGGACGTTGGCCTGTTCGACCAGCGCGCCGACCTGAGCGTCACGTACTACGACGGCACGTCGTCCGACGTCATCCTGTCGCGCCCCGTTCCGTATTCGACCGGCTTCCGAAGCATCCTCGACAACGCCGCCGAGATCACGAACCAGGGCGTCGAGGTCAGCCTCAACATGCGTCCGATCACCCAGACGAACTTCGCCTGGGACCTCGGCCTGCAGTGGAGCCGGAACGACAACCTCGTCACCGACCTGGCGGGCGCGGAGTTCGTTGGCCGGACCCCGGGTACGTTCACCGGCAACATCGCTTCAATGACGAAGGGCTTTCCCTCCGGTGTCTTCCGCGGCGGTGACTTCGTCCGCTGCGGCCGCGACCTCACGGTCAGCGGCATCGACATTGACAACACCGCGGGCCATTGTCAGGGTGCGGCTGCCGGCGCGATCTACCTTGCAGCAGATGGGCGTCCGCGCAACGATGGAACGGACCGCGTGATCGGCGACCCGAATCCGGACTGGATGGGCTCCGTTCGGTCGTCGATGACCTTCCTGAAGCGGTGGCAGCTGTCGGGGCTCCTCGACATCCGCGAGGGTGGCCAGACGTGGAACGGAACGAAGGGAGCTCTCTACAACTTCGGTACGCACACGG
>JANPKQ010000069.1:0-9348 GCA_031426115.1 Gemmatimonadaceae bacterium
TGATGGGTTTCCCCCACAAGTCCCACCCGCGCGAGACACCGGTGCTCTCGAAGCATTTCGGTGACGTTGACGCGATGTCGCTAGCTGGCTGGCGCCAGCGCGGTGGATACCGCGCGCTCGAGCAGGCCCTCGCGATGGACCCGGTCGCGATCACCAACGTCGTGAAGGAATCCGGGCTCCGCGGACGTGGCGGCGCCGGTTTCCCGACCGGCATGAAGTGGTCGTTCATGAAGCCCGGCGACGGCAAGCCACATTACCTGGCGTGCAACGCCGACGAGTCCGAGCCCGGGACGTTCAAGGACCGCGAGATCATGCGGTGGACGCCCCATGCGCTCGTCGAGGGATGCGCGATCGGGGCGTACGCAATCGGCGCCGAGACAGCGTACATCTACATCCGCGGCGAGTTCACCGAGCCGCTTCAGCGAATGAACGAGGCTGTTCGCGAAGCGTATGCCGACGGCATCCTCGGCAAGAATGCCATGGGGACGGGCAAGCGCGTGGATGTCCACGTCCACAAGGGCGCCGGCGCGTACATCTGCGGGGAAGAGACCGCAATGATGAACTCGCTCGAAGGCCGCCGAGGCAACCCGCGGATCAAGCCGCCATTTCCCGCGGTCGCGGGCCTCTTCGGCCAGCCGACGACGATCAACAACGTCGAGACGCTCGCCGCCGTGCCGCACATCCTCACGAACGGGCCCGAGTGGTACAAGGGCATGTCGCTGTCGAATCCGAAGAGCACCGGCACGAAGCTCTTCTCGGTGTGCGGCAACATCCAGCGCCCGGGCAACTACGAAGTCGTCATGGGCTTTCCGTTCGGAGAGTTCCTTCGCGACCTCTGCGGCGGACCGCTTCCGGGACGCCGGATCAAGGCGATCATTCCTGGCGGGGCCTCCGTACCGATTCAGACGCCCGAGGAAGCGGAAGGCACGCTGATGGACTACGAGGGCTTCATCGCCGGGGGATCGATGCTCGGTTCCGGCGGCGTCATCGTCATCGACGATGCGCAGTGCATGGTGAAGCAGATCGCGCGGCTGGCGCGCTTCTTCGCCCACGAGAGCTGCGCGCAGTGCACCCAGTGCCGCGAAGGCACCGCGTGGACGACGAAGATCCTCGAGCGCATTGAAGCGGGGCAGGGCACGATGGAGGACCTCGACACCCTTCTCGAGATCGCGGAGAACATGACGGGCAAGACGATCTGCGTCCTCAGCGACTCGTGCGCGACGCCTGTCGTCTCGGGCATCAAGAAGTTCCGCGAGGAGTTCGAAGCCCACATTACCGGCAAGCGGTGCCCGATGCGCTCGGCGGAGGCCTGATGGCGGAGCAGAAGAAGATGGTGTCCCTGACGATCGAGGGCCGCCCCGTCAGCGTTCCGGAAGGCACATCGATCCTCGAGGCGGCCAAGACGGTCGGGATCCTCATCCCGCACTATTGCTATCACCCGTCACTGCCGGTGGCTGGCGTGTGCCGGATGTGTCTCGTCGACGTCGAGAAGGCGCCGAAGCTCGCTCCCGCATGCGCGACGGCGGTCGCTGAAGGGCAGGTCATCAACACGCGCACCGAGCGAGCACTCGAGGCGCGGAAGGGCGTGCTCGAGATGCTGCTGATCAATCACCCGCTGGATTGTCCGATCTGCGATCAGTCCGGCGAGTGCGAGCTCCAGGACTACACGTACCAGGAAGGCCGCGATGACTCACGGTATCGCGAGCCGAAGCGCTTCAATCCGGTCGAGGATTTCGGCGGCGACGTCGTTTATGTCGCCAACCGCTGCATTCTCTGCACGCGGTGCGTGCGTTTCATGGATGACGTCGCCCATGACCCCGTGCTGAGCGTCAGTGAGCGCGGCGATCGCGCCGTGATCGGGAAGTTCGAGGGTGAGGACCTGACGCATCCGTGGGCATCGAATGTCGTGGACCTGTGCCCCGTCGGTGCGCTGCTCTCCAAGGACTTCCTGAACAAGGCGCGCGCCTGGGAGCTCGACCGCAGCGCCTCGATCTGCCCGAATTGCACCCAGGGGTGCAACGCCATCATCGAGACGCGCGAGAACCAGGTCGTTCGCATACGCCCGCGGTCGAATCCCGACGTGAACTCGTACTTCATGTGCGACCACGGGCGCCTGAACTACCGGTGGATCAATCGGCGGGATCGGCTCGAGCTGCCAATGATGCTCGTGTCCGGCGTCCTCACGGCCGTCGATTGGGAGCGCGCCCTGCCAGCCGCCGCCGAGCTGCTTCGTGGCAAGCGGCCCGTCGTTCTCGCGTCGCCGATGCTGTCGAACGAATCGCTGTACATGCTGAGCCGCCTCGGCGGACGCGGCGTCTTCCGCGTGGCGCAGGGCCCGGAAGCGCCGCTCGAGGGCGTCCCCGATCTCGCCCTTCGCGCCGATCGCGCCGCCAACGTTCGCGGGGCGGAGCTTGTCGGCTTCACGCGGACGACATCCGTCAGCGGACTGGGGCGCGACGACGTCCTCATCATTGCTGACGACGACCTCGAAGGACTCGACGCCGCGTCGCTCGGCGCGGGGACCATCATTGTCATTGGAACGACGCTCCCCGCGGCGCTCGCATCCCGCGTCGCGCTGGCGCTTCCCACGACGAACTTCGCGGAAGAGGAAGGCACCTTCACGAACGTGCGTGGGCACGTGCAGCGCTTCATGCAGGCGAAGGCAGCGCCCGGGCTCGCGCGCCCTCTCTGGTACACGCTGACCGACCTCCTCGGCCTGCTCGGCCAGCCGTCGGCGTTCTTCCTTGCGTCGGAAGTGTTCGCCGCGCTCGCCAGCGCCAAGCCGGGCTATGCGGGAATGGCGTACGACACCCTGGGGCTGCGCGGAGCGCCGCTCGCCCAGATGCAGACCGCGGGGGGCGCGTCGTGATCCCCACGCACCTGCTCGCGCTGCTGCAGCGCGCCGACCCGCAGCTCGCGCCCGTCAGCATGACGCCGTTCGTCCTGTTCACCGTGCTGAAGATGATCGTCGTCTTCACCGTGTACCTGGTCGGCGTCGCGCTGCTTACCCTCGCCGAGCGCAAGATCTCGGCGTGGATCCAGGATCGGCACGGGCCGAACCGCGTCGGGCCGGGCGGGCTGCTTCAGCCGGCCGCGGACGGGCTCAAGAACATCATGAAGGAGGAGACGTATCCGAGCGCGGCGTACACTCCGCTGTTCGTGCTCGCGCCGGCACTCGCCTTCATCCCCGCGCTGATCACCTGGGCCGTCATCCCGTTCGCCGCCCCGGTGCCGACACGCTGGGGGCGAATCGACATGGTCGTGGCCGACCTGCCGATCGGGTTCCTCTACATCCTCGCGATCGCGTCGCTGGGCGTCTACGGGATCGTCCTCGCCGGATGGTCGTCGAACAACAAGTACGCGCTGCTCGGCGGCCTCCGGTCGAGCGCGCAGATGGTCTCCTACGAGATCTCGATGGGGATGTCCACCGTCGCCGTGCTGCTGCTCGCCGGCAACGTCGGACTCGGCAGCATCATCCAGCAGCAGGCGGTCATGGGCTGGAACGTCGCACTGCTCTCGGTCGCGTTCTTCATCTTCCTCGTCGCGGCGTTTGCCGAGACGAACCGGCTCCCCTTCGACCTTCCCGAGGCCGAATCGGAGCTCATCGCCGGGTACCACACCGAGTACAGCGCGATGAAGTTCTCGATGTTCTTCATCGCGGAATACGCAAATCTGGTGACGGCGAGCGCTCTCATGGTGACGCTCTTCTTCGGCGGCTGGGACATCCCGTTCACGCTGTGGGACAACACGCCCCCGTGGAGCCTCGGGAAGTCAGCGGTGACGCTGGTGGCGTTCGCGCTGAAGCTCCTGTTCTTCATCTTCCTGTACATGTGGATCCGCTGGACGCTGCCTCGCTTCCGGTACGACCAGCTGATGTCACTGGGCTGGAAGTTCATGCTGCCGCTGGCCCTGTCGTACATCATCATCATTGCGGCCGTGACGCTCGGGCTCGACATGGCGGGTGTGCCGCGCGACTGGCGCTTCGGCCTCATCCTGTTCGGGATGAACCTCGTCCTGCTGGTTCTGCTCTTCGTGCTGCTCGACCGGGGCCGGATCATCAGTCCGGCCAGCACCCGTGTCCGGAACGAAGGCATTGCGCGACTGCGCGCGCGCAGCGCGCGCTCCACCCTTGTTCCGGACTCCGGCGACTGATGGCGATCACGGTGAAGGTGCTCGAGCGGCCCGTCGAGCAGGTCAGCTACATCCGGGCGACGCTGAAGGGCATGGCGTTGACCCTGAAGCACCTGATCGATCCGCACAAGGTCACGCTGCAATACCCGACCGAGAAGTGGCAGCTGTCTCCCCGCTGGCGCGGTACCCATCGGATGCTCACGACCGAGACCGGCAAGGCGCGGTGCGTCGCCTGCGGGCTCTGTCCGACCGTCTGCCCGTCGAACTGCATCAAGCTCGTGCCGGGAGAGGACGAGGATGGGACCCGCTACCCGCTGGTGTTCGAGATCGACGAGTTCCGCTGCATTTTCTGCGGCTATTGCCAGGAGGTCTGTCCGGAAGAGGCGATCCACGTGGGCCGCCACTACGAGAACTCCGAGTACAGCCGCGAAGGCTTCGTCTACGACCTCGAGCGGCTGATGGCCCAGACCCACCCGGTGTGCGAGATGTGGGATCCAGCCGATCCCTCCGGCGAATGAGTCTCTTCTACACGTTCCACTTCTACTTCTTCGGGGTGATGGCGATCGCCTCGGCGCTCGTCTTCGTCACCCGGAAGAGTCCCGTCGCGGCCGCCATGTGGCTGGTGACAACGATGTTCTGCCTCGCCGCCCTGTACATCATGCTCGGCGCCGAGTTCATCGGAGCGATCCAGGTTCTGGTGTATGCGGGCGCGATCATGGTGGTGTTCCTTTTCGTGGTCATGCTGCTCAACCTCGGGAATCCGTCGGAGATCGCGGACATTCGCGGGAAATGGGCTGGCCTGCTGGCGTCGTTCCTCGGTATCGCACTGCTCGCTCAGCTCATGACGCTTGCACGGTCGCGCGTTCCCGGGGAGGTCATGCGCTCGCCGATCGTCGCCTCGTGGGAGCAGACGCCCCATCCGGGCGGCGTGGTTGGGCTCATCGCTGCGCCGCTGTTTCGCGAATATCTCCTCGCCTTCGAGATCACCAGCGTGCTGCTGCTCGCCGCCATCGTCGGGTCCGTGGTCATCGGCCGCGGGAGGCAGCACTAGATGCTCGCCGAATCGCTCGCCCTGTCCGCGGCGCTGTTCACCATTGGCGTCGTCGGGGTGCTCACCCGCCGCAATGCGATCATCGTCTTCATGTGCGTCGAGCTCATGCTCAACGCGGTGAACCTGAGCTTCGTCGCGCTGTCGCGGCTCTACGGCGTGGAGGGTCAGGTGTTCGTCGTGTTCGTCATGACCGTCGCGGCCGCTGAAGCCGCCGTGGGGCTCGCAATCGTCATCGCCATCTTTCGTCATCGGCAGACGGTGAATCTCGAGAACATCAACCTCCTGAAAGGCTGATGCTCTTCCAGCTGAATGCCGCGGCATCGCATCCGCTCGCGGGAACGGTTGCCGAGTACGTCTGGATGCTGCCGCTGCTGCCGTTGCTTGGGTTCGCCATCAACGGCCTGCTCGCGGCACTGAGTGTCGCGAAGACGGGCCCGGCGAACCCCGGACTCGATCACGGGACAGCCGGCCATGGCGCGGTCGTGCATACCCACGGCGCCGGGGTTCACGTCCACGAGGTCGGGGCCGGTGCGCATTCACATGTCGCGCACGACACGCACGACACCCATGCCGGCAGCGGCGGTGCGACAGGGGACGACCATCATCCGGTCGCGCGACACCGCTACGCCGGCGTGGTGAGCGTCGTCGGCCCGCTCGTCATGGTCGCGAGCTTCGCCCTCGCCGTCGCGATCTTCCTCGCCATGCGCGCCACCCACGGGATGGAGGAGCCGTTCGTCCAGCGCTACTTCCAGTGGATGGTGACGGGCGACCTGGCAATCGATGCCGCCTTCCAGCTCGACCAGCTCGCGATGGTAATGGTGCTGATCATCACGGGTGTCGGGATGCTGATCCATGTCTTCAGCGTCGGGTACATGCGCGATGATCCCGGCTACCCCAGATACTTCGCCTATTTGAACCTGTTCGTGTTCTTCATGCTCGTGCTGGTCCTCGGCGCGAGCTACCCGGTCATGTTCGTCGGCTGGGAAGGCGTCGGGCTCTGCTCGTACCTGCTGATCGGGTTCTGGTTCAGCGAGAAGGCCAACGCCGACGCCGGAAAGAAGGCGTTCATCGTGAACCGCATTGGTGACTTCGGCTTCCTCGTCGCCATGATGCTGCTGTTCGCGAACCTCGGGACGCTGGACTTCGTCGGCGTGAACGAGAGCGCCGGCGCCCTGGAGCCCGGCGGTGCGCTCGTCACGACCATCTGCCTCTTCCTGTTCCTTGGGTGCGCCGGCAAGAGCGCGCAGATCCCGCTGTACGTGTGGCTGCCGGACGCCATGGCTGGTCCGACGCCGGTGTCGGCGCTGATCCACGCGGCGACAATGGTGACCGCGGGCGTCTACCTCGTCGCACGAAGTGCCGTCCTCTTCTCGCTGTCACCGGTCGCCAGCCTCACGGTCGCGGTGGTCGGCGCGGTGACCGCGCTCTTCGCCGCGACGATCGGCCTCAAGCAGTGGGACATCAAGAAGGTGCTCGCGTACTCCACTGTCTCGCAGCTCGGATACATGTTCGTCGGCGTCGGCGTCGGCGCATATGCCGCCGGCGTCTTCCACCTCATGACCCACGCCTTCTTCAAGGCGCTGTTGTTCCTCGGCTCCGGCTCGGTGATCTACGCGATGCACGCGGCGTATCACCGCACCCACAGCCACGAGGATGCGCAGGACATGCGCAACATGGGTGGCCTCCGGCAATGGATGCCATGGACCTGGGGGCTGATGTGGGTCGCAACGCTGGCGATCGCCGGCATCTTTCCCTTCGCAGGGTTTTTCTCGAAGGATGAGATTCTCGCCTCCGTCTTCGCGCGCGCGCAGCATTCGCCGCTGGGGGAGGCGTCGTGGCTCGGCATTCCAGGATCAGCTGTGCTCTACGTCGTGTATGTCTTCGGCCTCGTCGCCGCGCTCCTGACCGCGGTCTACATGACGAGGATGATGATCTACACGTTCCATGGTCCGAATCGGACCGGCGACCGCGAGCGTGACCATCTCCGCGAGGCGCCGTGGGTCATGACCGGCCCGCTCGTCGTGCTCGGAATCCTCAGCGCCGTCGGCGGTTGGTTCAACCTTCCCGCGATCAGTGGCGGTGCGCTTGGCCCGATCGAGGGACTTCACCACTGGCTGGAGCCGGTCGTCGGGACCTCGAGCGTTCGCCTGGCTGGCGAGGCGGCGCACCTCGAGCACAGCACCGAATGGATCCTCATTGGCGTCGCGGTGACGATCGCCGTGGTCGGAATTGTCTATGCGTTCGCGCGGCTCGATCCCAAGCGGCTTCCGGCCAAGCGCGATGCGCGTCCCGAGGAAGGCTTCGGTCGCGTCCTCGCGAACAAGTACTACGTGGATGAGGCGTATGACCGCGTCGTCGTTGACCCAACCGTCAACATCTCGCGCGGCTTCCTGTGGCGCGGCATCGACGTGGGGCTCATCGACGGCCTCGTGAACGGCGCGGCCGGCCTGATGCGCGGATTCGGGCGCGCGGGCTCATGGATGCAGTCGGGCCAGACGGGCACATATGCATGGGTGCTGCTGATCGGCGTCCTCGCCGTGCTTGGCGCCTTCACCTTCGGTAATCCATGAACGCCTTTCTCGCCTCCGTCGGCTACGACGGCTGGATTCTTCCCGCGCTGCTGCTCATCCCGCTGGTCGGGACGGTACTGATCTGGCTGCAGAGTCTCATCGCGGGCCGCGATACTCGCCCGGCGCGTGTCGTCACGGCGACCGGCGTCGCGGACACGGCCGTCGTCGTCGTCGAGGAGGATGACGCAGGGAAGGGTGGTGCCCGACAGATCGCGTTCTGGACGCTGTTGATCGAGTTCCTCGTCTCGGCGGGACTCTGGTGGAGCTTCGACCCCGCCGTCACCGGCTGGCAGGCCGTCGTGGACCAGCCGTGGATCGAGATGTGGAACGCGAAGTTCGCACTCGGCATCGACGGCATTTCGTTGATGATGATCCTCCTGACCACCTTCCTGATGCCCCTCGCGGTGCTCGGAAGCTGGAGCAGCATCCGCCGGAAGACCCATGCGTACTACGCGCTGCTGCTCATCCTGACGACCGGGATGCTCGGGGTATTCATGGCGCTCGACCTCCTCCTGTTCTACGTGATGTGGGAGGTCATGCTCGTGCCGATGTACTTCATCATCGGCATCTGGGGGGGCGAGCGACGGATCTACGCGAGCCTCAAGTTCTTCATCTACACGATGCTCGGCTCTCTGCTGATGCTCGTGGCCATCGTGTACTTGTACCAGGCCGGTGAGAATCCGATGACCGGCCGGTCGAGCTTCTCGTACGACTACCTGATGCGGACCGCCAGCTTCAGCCACACGGCTGGCCTCTGGCTCTTCGGCGCGTTCTTCCTAGCGTTCGCGGTGAAGGTGCCGATGTTCCCGTTTCATACGTGGCTGCCGGATGCGCACGTCGAAGCGCCCACCGCGGGGTCGGTGATCCTCGCCGGCATCATGCTGAAGATGGGTACGTACGGGTTCATCCGGTTCGCGGTGCCGCTCTTTCCCGCCGCGGCGATGCATCCGACTGTCCGCGCGACGATCCTCGTCCTCGCCGTCATCGGCATCATCTACGGCGCGCTCGTCGCGATGGTCCAGCCCGACTTCAAGAAGCTCGTGGCCTATTCCTCGGTCAGCCACCTCGGCTTCGTCATGCTCGGGATCTTCGCCCTGACGATGCAGAGCGTCCAGGGTGCGCTGTTGATCATGATCAACCACGGAATCTCCACGGGCGCGCTGTTCTTCCTCATCGGCATGATCTACGAGCGGAAGCACTCCCGCATGATCGAGGCGTATGGCGGCATCGCCCGCGTCGTCCCGATGTTCGCGGTCCTGCTGACCTTCGTCTCGCTGAGCAGCATCGGCCTGCCAGGGACGAACGGATTCGTCGGCGAGTTCCTCGTGCTGGTCGGGTCCTTCCGGACGGCGCCGATCCTGTCGATGGTCGCGGCGACCGGGGTGATCTTCGCCGCTGCCTATCTGCTCTGGGCGATCCAGCGCATGCTGTTCAATCCACTCGACAAGCCCGCGAATGCCGGTCTCACCGACCTGAACTGGCGTGAGCTGGGGCTGCTCGCTCCGCTCATCATTGCGATCATCGTGCTGGGCGTGTACCCGCAGCCGGTGCTGCGACGCATGGAGGGTGCGGCACAGCGCTTCGTGCAGACCGTCC
>JANPKQ010000070.1:0-2328 GCA_031426115.1 Gemmatimonadaceae bacterium
CTCGTCGAGCTTCTCCTCCAGGCGATAGCTCCCGAGCTCGCGCGCCCGCGTGACCTCGGTGCCGAGGTGATAGACCACCCGCGCGCCGACGTACGCCATGCTGACGACGAGCAGGTAGGGGAACACGAGCCCGAAGAAGAATTGCGCCGGCTCCAGCGTCAGCGAGGTGATGCCGGTCGCCATCATGAGCCCGACGACGACCGGCACGGAGCTGACGGATGCCAGGGAGGTCACGAGTGCGCGGCGCGGCGATGTCGGCACGACGACCGTGAACAGCACGACCCAGACGGCAACCCACGACAGCCCCAGGAAGCCCTGGTGCGTCTCGAGTCCCGCCGCGTCCCCGAACTCGGCGGCCGCGATGCCGTAGCTGCTCACGAGCTCGAACACGAGCCCGGTCCGTGCCACCGTCGCCGGCGAAAAGCGTCCACTCCGGATCACCGCCGCGACGACGAGGGCGACCGTGATGCCAATGACACCCGGCGCCCAGAAGAGCGCGCTCGCGAAGAATCTTTCGCGCTCGGCCGGGTACAGCAGCGCCGGGAAGATTCCGGCCATGAAGAAGACGAACGCGTACAGCAGCGCGAGGATGCGGAGTCGCACGGCCGACTCGTTGACGAGATCGACCGGGAACCCGGATGACATCTCTCGAGCGCCGAGATCCCGGATGCCGGGTCGCATGAAGGTGACGTGCTCACGCATGGGAGGCTCCGGTGGGTGCGGGCGCGATATGTTGCCGATGCTCACCGTTGGTGACTCCGCGATCGGTCGCCAGGCGCGTCAACTCTACGCAACCCGGCACCGCGCGGCCAATGATCCGGTCGCCGCGTCAGTGTCGAGATCCGCGAGCAGCAATCCGTCAACGCCGTACGGTTGCCACGCGAGTACCGTCCCGTCCGGGCGTATGACGGCCGATGTCGTCGGCGATCCCGCACTCGCGCAGTTGACGCTCGCGAAATAGCAGCTGTTCTCCGCCGCGCGACACAGCATCGCTTTCTCGTGAAACGTGTTCAGCGGGTCGGCGAACGTTGCCGGGCGGTACGCGCCGGGCTCGGCCTCACTGAAGTGAGGGTGAAATACGACGTGGGCGCCTCGCCGGGCGGCCCATCGAACTGTCTCCGGGTAGCGCCATCCCTCATGACAGATCGTCACGCCGAACGTCAGCGCCCCGACCTGGAAGGATCGGCGCTCGGTCCCTGGCGAGTAGAGACTCTCCTCTGACGGGTCGAGTTGCACCTTGTCCTGGAAGCCGGAGATCGTTCCGTCCCGATCGATGACGAGCGCCGTGATGCGGGGCACACCGTCCACCAGTCGTTCGGTGCCAAGCACGACCGCGACGTTCACCGCAGCGGCTGTCCCCGCAATCGCAGACCACCCGCGCTCGAGAAACGTGGCATCAGGCGGCGGTACCGCCTTGCCGGGCGATCGATAACCGGGAACGTAGCATTCCGGAAAGCAGATGATCGCTGCCCCTTCGACGGATGCCTGCTCGATGGCCACTCGCGCCAGCGCGACAGACTCGTCCGGCGTCGTCGCGCACCTGATGTTGGCGAGCGCGACCCGCACGATACTCATGGGCGCCGCCCAAGGACTGGAGATCGGGGGAACGTGCCGGCACCTCGCCTCGTCAACACGGTGTCATCGTCGTGGACGGACTGGAGTGGTACGACGTCCTCGATCCGTTGCTGCACGGCCCTTGGCGAGCGGCGACCGTCCCCGCGATCGGAAGCTGCGCCGAACGCCGACGAGCCCGATGATGTCCGGAAGGCCGAGGTCCGTCGTTTCGAGCCAGGTCAGCTTGCCTTTGGACCGGCGTTGAAGGAGTGCGAGCGCCTGTTGTGCGTACCCGATGGCGAGAACGATCGCCTGTAGCGGGTCGATGCCATACACAGCATGCATTCCCGGTGGCACCGTGCCGCGTGGCGCGCCGACGATCGTGACGGGGCAAAGCCAGTCGCCACCGGGCTGCCGATCGCGAACAGCGGCACCGATGCGCATGGTCACGGGGCGAACACCCCTCGTGGTGTGGAGTTGAAACGTGCGCTCCGCAATGACTCGACCGGGTGAGGCTCGCATGGTGATTCGCTATCGAGAGTCGGAGTTTGTGGAACGTCGTGTCCGGGTTCGCGTACGTCCAGCCCGAGCATGCGGTGAGAGGGGGCAAGGAAGTAAGGGTGGCGCTGCCACCAATGGCAAGCCATTCCCGGCAGTACCTTGTGTGACGGACTCGATCGAGCAAACCCTTTCGGAGCACTGAATGGATACCAGCCTCTTGAGCTACTCCCTCGAGGGAATCGTCGCGCATCTCGTGTACTTCGGGATCGCGAT
>JANPKQ010000071.1:0-7518 GCA_031426115.1 Gemmatimonadaceae bacterium
GACCGAGGCACAGCGGTCAGAGGCGGAGAGACATACCAAGATCGGCAGCGGGTTACCTGTGCCCCTCTGCTTCTGGGCTTCTGACACCTCTGAACTCGATTTTCCTGAAGCTCGTTGAACCGTGTTGGGAGCTGACGCGTATTACCACCCGACCCTAGACCTTGCCGGACCTGTCCGGCGTATGGCCGGGCAGCGGCTCACCAATCTGGCTTGCGGGGGTCGGCCAGCCCGGACTCTCGTCGAGCGCGTCGGTCGCTCGTCCCAGCATCTCGACGGGCGGCACCATCGCCGCGGACCAGACGCCTTCGGATCTCGCGATCACCGCGGTCGCCGACAGATCGCCGATCGTGTTCACCATGGTCCGCGACATGTCGAGGATCCGGTCGACACCAAGAATCAGTGCGATTCCCTCGGGAGGAATTCCGAACATCACCAGCAGGCCGACGAGGAGCGGGATCGACCCCCCCGGCACTCCGGCGGCGCCGACGGCGGTGATCACGGACATGACCATCACGATGACCATTGTCCCAATGGACAGCTCGACGCCGAACACCTGGGCGAGGAACAGAATAGTGATTCCCTCGAAGAGCGCCGTTCCGTTCATGCACATCGTCGTGCCGATCGGCAGGACGAAGCCCGCGATCTGGTTGGGAATCCCGAGGTTCTGTTCGGCGACCGCGAGATTCGTCGGAAGCGTCGCGGCGCTGGAGCTCGTCGAGAACGCCGTCAGCATCGAGGACCGGATTCGCTTGAAGAAAAGCGCCGGCGAGAGACCCGCGCCGAACCGGATGATCAGCGACAGCGTGACGAGCACGTGGATCAGCAGCCCGCCGAGCACGACGAGGATGTAGGTGCCCAGCGGCGCGAGGAGCTGGAGCCCGAATCGTGACGTGACGCCGAAGATCAGGCCTGCGACGCCATACGGAGCGAGGCGCATGGCCATCTCGACGATCTTGATGACGACCTCCTGAAGCGACTCGAGCAGGTCGATCATCGGGCGAGCGCGGACCATCGGGATCAGCGTCAACGCCGCCCCGATCATGATGCCGAAGAAGATCACCCCGATCATGTCCATGTCGACCATCGACTTGATCGGGTTGTTGGTCACGACGGCCACGAGGGTCTGGATGCCGAACTCCTGCTGATTGGAGACGTCGACCTTTGCGGATGCATCCGATGCGTACGTCGCCAGTAGATTGGCCCGAACGTCGTCAGGAATGCGCGAGCCGGGGCGCACGGCCAGCACGAGCAGAAGGCCGAGCGTCGCCGCAAGCGCGGTCGATATCAGGAAGTACGCGATCGCCTTCCCCCCGACCCGGCCGACCTTGCGCAGATCTCCCAGTCCAGCCACGCCGAGCGCAATGGACGCCAGCACGAGCGGCATCACGATCATGAAGAGGAGCCGCAGAAAGATCTGGCCAATCGGTCCGGCCAGGTACTTGTTGACCCAGACGACTGCCTCGTGCGTGCCACCGAGCGTGAGGTTCACCACGACGCCAGCGACCGCGCCGAGGGCGAGCCCGATGAGAATCTTCGTATGAAGCGGCAGTCCCTTCCCGCTGTGGGCGATCGACTGGCTCATGACTTCCCCATCGAGAAAGAAGTCTCCGCCGCGACCGGGAGGGCTCCGCGCCGGAGCGCCGAGGGACGATGGCGTCTGGCAGGTTGCGATGGACGTCGCTGGCGGACAGCTGGCGGCATGAGGGAGGAAAAAGGGCTGGAGGAACGAGGGGATCCCACAACGGACACTCGCGGCACAGCACGGATGGCGTGCGGCAGCAGTGAGATTGGCACGCCGACCATGAAAAGACCAGATGCTGATAGCTGCATGTCGGGATTCAGCCTGCAGCTCCATACCCGCCGGGGAGGGGCTGCCGTCGGATTGCGACGAGCTACCATTACCACGTCAGCACGAGGAGGGCGATCGCGCCGATGACGACGGTCACGATTCCCGTGGGGATCACCCATCGCCCCAATTCCGGAACCCAGCTCTGGAGGAAGGGGCGAAGCACCAGCCGCATCGCGGCGGGCCGATGAATCATCATTCCGCCAAGGAGAGTCCACCAGGAACCCATCGCCATTAGCGCAGTCGCGATGACCTGGTACCAGTACCCGAACGATCCCGCCGCCGGCGCCGGCCCGAGGAAGGGCGGGTACAGGGCGACGAGTCCACTCCAGCGTCCGAGAAGGATCGCCACCGCGATCGGCCAGCACAGGATCGCTGCAAGGAGGATGGCATCCCCGAGCAGCAGCGTTGGGTAAAGGAGCCACCGCTCGTCCTCCCCGACCGTGGCGGCCGCCAGCCGCACGCGCGCCATGACGTACGCCACCGCGACGAGCGAAGGCGCCGCGATGAATCCGATCGCGGCGACGAACAGCGCAAGAAGGGACAGGAGCAGCAGCGCGCCAGCGACGAGGTAGCGGATCCGGGGCCTCCTGTCTCGGTCTCGGGGCAAGGTAGACGCACACGGAATACGTACTTCGGGCCACCGAGACAAGGGTTGCGTGCGCCGCAGCGGCCACCGTGCCGCTCACCACATTCTGACACGATCCGTCTGGCGCAGCGGCGCCCCGATGTGAGATTCGAGCACCCGCCGCCTCGGGAGCGCGTTTCGTTGTCCGTCTTCTCACGCCTGTACGCCCGTGCGTCGGGCATGCCCCTCCTCGTCACCCTGCTCGTCGTCACCTTCGCCATCGCCGGCGACCTGGCGCACGAGGCGTGGGAAACCGCGCGCGTCCAGCGGGAAACGGCGGACCGTGCGCTCCGCGACTACACGCGCTTCGCCGCGTCCACCATGGCCGACCGCGCCCGCGCGAACATCTCCACAGGTTTCGTCGCGCTGCTCGGCGGGCTCGGCACGCCGCGCGGCGACCGGACGGCCAGTCCGGCGCCACCACCGGACGTCATTGCGCGGAACGCAGAGCGAGTCGTGCGCTGCAAGTGCGCTCCCGTCATACCGGCACGCTTCCACTTCAGGGTGGATCTCCATCCATCGGGCGATACGATCCGCCTCGCTGACGCCGCGAGGGCGGCCGCGGGCGAGATCGCGTGGCTCCGGGACACCGTGGCCGCGCACGTGCGGCGCGTTCGCCGGGCGGAGTGGGAGGTCGTCATCATCCAGGGCAACGTCCCGGCTTCGTCCGCGAGCGACACCCTGTCCGGCCGCATCATCGGCTACTCGGTGCGCGCTGACGCAACGGGCCAGCCCGCGTACGCCTACGGTACGGTCAGCGACATCGCGTCTTTCAGTGCAGCGATCTTCCGGGGACTCGGCGAAGCGATGGCCACCGCCGACGTCGAGGAGGTCAGGGTCTCCTACGACTCGCTCGTCAGCACCGTCGTGGTGGACCAGCGCGGCGCGCCGCTCTTTGACGTGAATCCGCGACGGCCGATGCTCGAGATGGCGATGATGCCGCGCGTCGGGCACGAGACATATGAGGCGGGCGCCGCCGAAGTGCAGCCGGTGACGCTCTTCGCCGACACCGTCTCGCTGGGCCACCAGTTCGGCGGGATGATGCTGCGCGTTGCGCTGAACTCCAGCGCTCCGGCGCGGCTGGTCGGCAGCGGACTGCCGCGGTCCCGCCTTCTCGTGCTCTTCGGACTGCTGGGGCTCATGGCGGGGCTGGTGGCCGTCGCCATCCTCCAGCTGCGGCGTGAGCACGAGCTGGCACGACTGCGCGCCGAGTTCACGACGAGCGTGTCGCACGAGCTTCGGACGCCGCTCGCGCAGATTCTCCTTTATGGCGAAACGCTGATCCTCGAGCGCACCCGCTCGGAGCGGGAGCGGCGTTCGGCAGCCGAAGTCATCGTGCGCGAAGCGCGCCGGCTCATGCATCTCGTCGAGAACACCCTGCATTTCGCCCGCAGCGAGCGCCAGCTCCTCGAGCTCAAGCCCGAGGCGGTGCCGCTCGCGTCGCTGACGCGCGACATCCTCGTCACCTTCGCCCCGCTTGCCTGGGCGGCGGAGGTCACCCTCCACGAGAAGCTCGAGGAGGGCGTGTCGGTGCTCATCGACCGCGACGCATACCGGCAGGTGCTGCTCAACCTGCTCGACAACGCCGTGAAGTATGGCCCGCCGGGACAGACAGTGACCGTGCGGCTGTGGGGCGAAGGGACTCGCGTTCGCGTCGCCGTGGAGGATGAGGGACCGGGCGTGCCGGATGGAGAGCGCGAGCGGATCTGGGCGCCGTTCGTCCGAGCGTCGGTCGAGCGAAGCGCCCGCGGCGCGCAGACGGGAACCGGCATCGGCCTCGCCGTCGTGCGCGATCTCGTCACCCGACATGGCGGACGCGCGTGGGTGGAGAGCGTGCCATCGGGGGGCGCCCGCTTCGTCGTGGAGTTTCGCGCAACCGCTGCGACGGGCGTGCATCCGACGTCAGAATCACGTCAGGGCACTCTCACCGGACTCTGACGGCGGGGCACCACCGCCGAGCCTACTCTTCGCGGAGATCGTCAGCCCATCCGCGACGAGTGGCGGCCAACGCGAGCCGCACTTCCGGCGGCATCACGCTTCGCATCGGAGCTCCATGAGCCTGTTCACGACGAAATCGATGGCGGACCTGCGCGCGGAGTCCGAGGGCAGTCCCCTTCGGCGGTCGCTGGGTCCGCTCAGCCTCACCGCGTTAGGCATCGGCTCGATCATTGGCACGGGCATCTTCGTCCTCACGGGCAACGCGGCATCCCAGAACGCCGGACCGGCGCTCGTGCTCTCGATGATCCTGTCCGCGGTCGGCTGTGCATTTGCCGGATTGTGCTACGCCGAGTTCGCGGCGATGGTCCCGGTGGCCGGGAGCGCGTACACGTATGCGTATGCGACGATCGGCGAACTGTTCGCATGGATCATCGGCTGGGACCTCATCCTCGAGTATGCGCTGAGCACGGCGACGGTGGCCGTGGGGTGGTCGGGGTATTTCGTGAGCCTGTGCCGCGACCTCGGGATCGCCATCCCGCCGCACCTCACCGCGCCGTGGGGGAGCAGCGTCACAGCCGCGGATGGATCAGTGGTCGCGGGCGTCTTCAATCTTCCCGCGCTGATCATCGTGCTGCTCGTCACGGCGCTGCTCGTCATCGGCATCCGGCAGTCGGCCGGTGCGAATACGGTGCTCGTCCTCGTGAAGGTGATGGTGCTCGTGCTCTTCGTCGCGGTCGGGATCGCATACATCAAGCGCGAGAACCTGACGCCGTTCATCCCACCGAACACCGGGGAATTCGGCAGCTTCGGCTGGAGCGGCATTCTCCGAGGCGCGGGCGTCATGTTCTTCGCCTACATCGGCTTCGACGCCGTCTCGACCGCGGCACAGGAGGCGAAGAACCCGCAGCGCGACATGCCGATCGGGATTCTCGGATCCCTCGCCATCTGCACCGTCATCTATATCGCGGTCGCGATCGTGCTGCTCGGGATCGTGAGCTACCACGAGCTGAACGTCGCCGATCCGCTGGCGGTCGGCATCGATGCGACGGGGCTGAAGTGGTTCAGCCCGGTGATCAAGGTCAGTGCGCTCTTCGGGTTGTTCAGCACGATGCTCGTCACGCTGCTCGCGCAGACGCGGATCTTCTACTCGATGAGCCGCGATGGCCTGTTGCCGACGCTCTTCTCACGTGTCCATCCGACCTTCCGCACGCCCTGGCTCAGCACGATGCTGACGGGCGGGGTCGTCGGCGTCGCGTCAGGGCTGTTGCCGATCGCCGTGCTCGGTCAGCTCGTCAGCATTGGTACACTGCTCGCGTTCGTGCTCGTCTGTCTCGGTATCGTCATGCTGCGGCGGACGGCGCCGGACATTCCGCGCCCCTTCCGCACGCCATGGGTGCCATGGGTCCCTGCGCTCGGCGTGATCATCTGCCTCGCGCAAATGGTGGCGCTGCCGCTGCAGACGTGGGAGCGGCTCGGCATCTGGCTGGCGCTCGGAATGGTCGTGTACTTCGCCTACAGCCGCAGACAGGCGCAGGCGGTGCGGTTCGCACGTCGATCCGGAGTGGCGCAAGCCGCGGAGGTTGGGGCGGGGTGATGCCGCGGAGAGGTCTTTGTCGCGACCGGTTAAGGAGGGCCGCGGAGGGTTAGGGCGGGATTGGGCAAAGTGCAACGGCAAGTGCAACGACAGAATTGGCCGCGGACGAACGCGGACTAACGCGGACAAGGGGCACGTCTACAACGCTGAATGACTGAGATAACGGCAATGCAACTGCAAGGCTGCCGCGGATTACGCGG
The DNA here is from genome assembly GCA_031426115.1 of Gemmatimonadaceae bacterium. GTDB lineage: Bacteria > Gemmatimonadota > Gemmatimonadetes > Gemmatimonadales > Gemmatimonadaceae > JANPKQ01. The sequence continues at coordinate 6,207 of JANPKQ010000071.1, forward strand.
ATGAACGCGGATACTGCAATGGCTTTGCTGTTGCCGTTGCCCTATCCGCGTCGTTTCCGCGAAATCCGCGGCTGCTCTCAGCCGTCGAATCGGATTCGCGGTCGGTCTTCATCCGTGCCCCCCGACTCAGGGGCCTGTAAAGCACGTGACGCATCGCCATACTCCTGCACCGTCGCCACCGGCCATCATTCCTCCGCGGCAACCGCTGTGACCCGCATCCTCATCATCGAGGACAACCACGACCTCGCCAAGGGGCTCGCGAACAACCTCGAGATCGAGGGGTTCACGGTGGATGTCGTGCACGACGGTCCGGAGGGGCTGGAGCTGGCGCGATCCGCGGCGCCGGCGCTGGTGATCCTCGATCTCGCGCTGCCGAGCCTCGACGGGTATCGCGTGCTCTCGACGCTGCGGAACGAGGGAAACGATGTGCCGGTGCTCATCCTCACCGCGCGCACGGAGGAAGCGGACAAGGTCCGCGGCTTTCGCTACGGGGCGGACGACTATGTCACGAAGCCCTTCGGCCTGCTCGAGCTCCTCGGCCGCGTCAGTGCGCTGCTGCGCCGCGCGAATGGCAGCACGAGGGGCCGCACGATCGGCGGTGATCGCATCCGGGTCGGCGACATCGAGATTCGGCCGAGCACCCACGATGTCTACCGGCGCGGCTTCCCCGTCGCGCTGCGGCCAAAGGAGTTCGAGTTGCTGATGGCGCTCATCCGGCGGCATGGTGACATCGTCACGCGGCTCGAGCTGCTCCAGGAAGTCTGGGGCTACGACGCCGAGGTCGTGAGCCGGACCGTGGACACGCACATCGCGGAGCTGCGCCGGAAGATCGAGGACGACCCGGCCAGTCCGAGCTACCTCATTACCGTGCGCAAGGTCGGATATCGATTCAGAATGGATTGAGTGGCACGGCACTGACCGCACTGCGTACTGAACTTCACTGCTTACTGCGCACGCACTGCGTACTGGCTACTGCGAACGGGTGCAGGACGGCGTAACGGGCGGCAGTGCGTGGTCGTGCGCAGTCCCAGTAGTCGCCCACGGAGGGAAGGAACGGCGGACGGGCATCCGGCCATCCTCGGCCGGTTGCCCGGATTCCTCCGAACGCCCGCCGTTCCGCCTGCCGTGCCGTCCCGCTCTGGCGGTGTGTACCGAGTACTTACTTCGTACGAAGTGCGTGCGCAGTAAGCAGTGCAGATCCGTACGCAGTCGCGGTCAGTCCCACTCACCTAGAACGCGGCTGCCTCCCAAGTCAGCTCCCATTCGCAGAAGGCATCACCTTCGAGCGAGCAGCGGACGTGGCGGGTCCGCG
>JANPKQ010000072.1:0-24221 GCA_031426115.1 Gemmatimonadaceae bacterium
TGCCGCGAGCGGAGACAACAACCTCAGATTGGCCGCCAGCATGGTGGTCAACGCGAGCCACGCATGCGCCAATGCAAAATCAGGATCCATCGCGACCACCCGCTCGAAGCACGCAATCGCGTCGATCGCCGCATGCTGCTCGAACAGGAAGCGGCCCCGCAGGTAAAGATCGTACGCCGCCGGGTCCACGGCATCACGCTCCCGTGGGGTGCGTACGTTTTCGGGAAGGGCGTTCGCCTTGCCGGCACCCACTCCGGAGAAGCGTTCCTGCAGTGCCCCGGCAATCGCCTGCGCGATTCGGTCCTGCAGCGCGAAGACATCGGCGAGATCGCCGTCGTACCGCTCGCTCCAGAGATGCAGTCCGTCAGTGGCTCCAATGAGTTGCACGGAGATGCGCACGCGCGACCCCGCGCGACGCACGCTCCCCTCGAGAATCGTTTCGACCCTCAGCTGCTCGGCGATGCTTCTCAGATCTTCCCGCCGGCCCTTGAAGACGAAGGATGACGTGCGGGCGGCCACTCGAATGCCCTGCAGGTGCGCGATCGCATTGATCACTTCCTCCGTCATGCCATCCGAGAAGTATTCATCATCGGAATCTGCGCCGAGGTTCGTGAAGGGCAGTACGGCGAGGGATGGCTTCACATCGGCGGTGACTGGCGGGCCCGAACGTGCCTGCGGCGCATCGGTGAGGGCGCGATGCAGCTCGTCCGCCGTCATGAATCGATCCGCGGGATCGCGTCCCATCGCGCGGCTGACGATCTGCTCGACCGCCGCGGGGATGCTCCGGTCCACGCTGCGCAGGGGCGCCGGCGTCTCCATGAAGCGCTTCGCGATCACCGCCGCCGCCGTCGGACCCGTGAATGGCGGTCGGCCAGCCAGCATCTCGTACAGCACGCATCCGAGGCTGTAGATGTCGCTCCGACCAACGAGGTCCGTCTCACCCGCCGCCTGCTCGGGGCTCATGTAGGTGGGGGTCCCGAGCGATGTGCCCAGCTGTGTCAGCCCCACATTGACGCCGAGACCGGCGGCCACGGTCGCCGAAAGGGAGATCGCCTTCGCGATCCCGAAGTCCGCAACCATCGCGTGGCCCGAGGACATGAGGATGTTCTCCGGCTTGATGTCGCGGTGCACCACGCCGTCGCAATGCGCGCACGCAAGGGCACTCGCCACCTCGGCCGCGATGCGAAGCGCATCGGCCAGTGGCACACGGCCCTCGCGCGCGATGCGATCACGCAGCGACTCGCCCTGCACGAACGGCATTGTGTAGAACAACAGGCCGTCAGCCTCGCCGGCCGCGAGCACAGGAACGATGTGCGGGTGTTGGAGGCGCGCGGCGAGCTGGATCTCTCGCTCGAACCGCTCGACACTGATCGCGCCGGTGATGTCAGGCGGCAGCACCTTGATCACGACCTTGCGCCCGAACCGACGTTCCTCGGCAAGAAAGACGCGAGCCATTCCGCCGCCGCCGAGCTCACGCTCGATGGTGTAGGTGTCGCCGAGGGATGTCTGAAGCTGCTCGCTGAGATCCATTCCGAGCAATCGGGCCCGCGTTGAGGGCGAGGGCCGTGAGAGACCCGCTGTGTGAGAAGGTGGAGGCGCAACGTAGGGCCCAGGTCGGCCTGCTGCCAGTCGGAGCAGACATCAGTGTCTGGACCCGCTCCGCCCGCAACGGTACCTTAGCACGCCTTCGCGAACGAGGAATCGTTCACAGAGACATCAAGCCGGAGAACGTTCTCCTTTCCGGAGGCACCGCCGTCGTCACCGACTTCGGGATCGCCAAGGCGCTCGCCGCGTCGAAGACCCAGGCGCCCGGTGGAACACTCACGCAGACCGGCACATCGCTAGGAACTCCGGCGTACATGGCGCCCGAGCAAGCCGTCGGAGATCCGGTGGATCACCGCGCCGATATCTACGCGTGGGCCGTGATGGCGTACGAGCTTCTCGCCGTGCGGTGGAGAATGTGATCGGGCGCCGCTACGGCTTGGCGTACGTGAAGACGGCGATACGAGGGGGCGGACAGTTGTCACTGCAGATGAGCCCGACCATCGTCTGCCATTCGAGCATCCCGTCCACGAGCCGGAGCTCCTGCAGCAAGCCCTGCGGGCCGAGATTCCGCCATGTGATCGTGACGACGTCGCCATTGCGTTGCACGGTGCCGGTATACTCACTCGACGACCCCAGCGCCTGCTGCGGGGTTCCCGAGACATCGTACCTGACGGATTGAAAGCTCTCCGACCGTCGCGCGCTCGTCGCGGACGTGAACTGGATGGTGTCGTACGCGATCGAATGCACGAGTCGCTCGCCGTTGCTGAAGGTGTGGTCCGACGTCACCAGCGGCGCACCGGATCCATCGATCTCGGTCAGCACGTAGGTTCCCGAGAACGCTCGCGGGCCCGTGGAGTCCTTGCAGCCCGCGAGCACGGCAGCGAATGCCACCGCGGCCGCTACGCCTTTGCGAATCGTCGACAGCATCTCAACCCGTGAACGAGTAGTGAGGGTTCCGTGGCGGGCGACGTCGCCGCGCGGCTCGGGTGCACAATGTGCGCGGGGTTTGTCAGGATCGCCAGAGGCGAGTGAGGATTGACAACCTCGGGAGATCCGCGCCATTCACCTCCTCCCCATCGCCACGCTCACCACGCTCACACGGAGTCATCGATGTACCTGGTCCGCGAACTGATGTACTGCAAGCCGGGCAAGGTTCGCCCGCTGGTGGAGAAGTTCATCGCCATGGAAAAGCTCGGCAGGAAGCTCGGCATGCCGAGCATGCGGCTCATGACCGACTTCTGCGCCGAACGGTACTGGACCGTCGTGACGGAGTTCGAGGTGAAGGATCTCGGCGAGCTCGAGTCGATGATGGCGTCGCCGCAAGGAACTCCCGAGGACATGAAGCAGTTCGAGGAGATCATGAAAGGCTATCATGACCTCGTGGACCACGGGAAGCGCGAGATCTACAAGATCGAGGGCTGACCGGCGAGGGAGCTTCAGCCGGCCATCGACGACGGTCGCGACCCGTCAGGGAACTCGAACCATCGACGGAGGAAGAACACCAGTGCGACATAGAGGTAGCCGAGGCCTACGATCATCACCGCGCCGAGCCCCGCAAGGGCGGCGAACATCCGGACCTCACCGAAGATCGCGCTGAGGATGACCGCGAGCGCGATCCACGCGGCGAGCATCAACAGCGGTGCCATCAGTGCCCGACGTTGGATCTCCGGCTCGGGGCGGCTGTCGATCCACCAGGTTGCCCAGGCGGCGACGAGCAGGTACACGGGCCCTCCGTAGACTCCCGACATCAGGAGTAGCTGAACGATCTTCACCAGCGGTCCGCCGTCGGGATCGAAGCCGAGGACGTGGACACCGATCGCCACGATGGCCGGAACGACGAGTGGCAGCCACACCGCGATTCGATAGAACGTCTGCACTGTCACTGACTGCACCTCCTCGCGCTCGGCAGGTGTCAGAGCATCAGGAGCGCCGTGATGATCGATCCGATCACCGCGCCGATGCCAACCCCTGCGCCGATGAGCGTCGCATGGACGCGCCGGCGGGACCGGTGATCCCCGGAGGTCGGCGTCGCAGGAAGCCACACCTCGTTGACCGGGAACGTCTTCGTGTCTCCCCACCCGTCGCTGAGCTTGACGCGCTGGCCACCCGCATCGTAGGTGACGACCGTACACGTCCACGGCCCCCACCACGGCCAGTTGACGACGACACGCTCGCCCGGGATGAACGCGCACGGTCTGAGCTGATCGGCGGTGACGAGATGCTCGCTCCCCCGCAGAAACCGAACGCGAACGCCCTCCGCCGAGATCGACAGCACCTCGGCGACGTAGAACTTTCGATCGGCCGATCGGACGAACGCCAGCTCGCCGACGGCTGGCGGCTTCGCGGGCAGGGCAAGGCGCTCGCGAAGCGCCCGTTCGACGGCGAGCCGCGTCAACCCCACTTCCTCGGCCGCCCCAATGACGGCCTCCAGCTCCGCCTTCATTTCGTCATCGTGAAGCGAAGCCCGTTGGATCTCGTCGGCGCGCGCAAGGACGTCGCGCAGTTCGTCGTCTGTCAGTCGCATGCCGGTCGCAGGGTTTGCGTCACAGGTCGAGGACGCGCGATCGGATCCGTCACCGCCCGTACTTCCGGAGCGCTGCCATCAACCGGTCGCGCGGCAGCGCAAAGACGCGGAGGTCGTCCGCTCCGGTCATGGTCTCGGCGGCAAGCAGCGCGTTGACGATCGCGCCCTCGGTCGCCTGGACGGTCGCGTAGAAGAGCGGATTCATGCGTGGATTCGGCAGCATCTCGACGCGCGCGACTGACGTGTCGTTGGCGGTGCGCGCATTCGCGGTCGAGAACGCGATGAAGATGTCGCCGGAGCCGTTTCCCCCGAAGCCGCCCATGCGGCCGATGCCGAGGGCGACGCGGTTCACGAGTCGTTTCAGCTGGTGCGGGAGAAGCGGCGCGTCGGTCGCAACGACGACGATGATCGAGCCCTGCTCCCGTGATTCCGGTGCGGGACCAGGCGGCCGCGGCGTCGCATCGCACCGCCGTGCTCCCGGGCGGATACGCGTGTCGGCGTTGGCGACGCACGGCATGAGATCGGTGATCTCCATGCCGACCGGCACTCCGGCGATGCGCAGGTCGCGCCGCCCGCCATAGTTGCACTGGACCAGCACACCGACCGTGTATCCGCCCTCGGCCGCACTGAGCCGGCGGGACGATGTGCCGATGCCGCCCTTGAACTGATGGCAGACCATTCCCGTGCCGCCACCGACCGAGCCCTCGCGCACGGCGCCGCCCGTCGCCGACTCGAGCGCAGCGCGGACGTGCGCGGACTTCACATGGAATCCGTTGATGTCGCTGAGGCCTCCATCATACGTCTCGGCGACGACGGGCAGTCCCCACGGCTGCATGCCGGGCCGGGTAACCTGCCACTCGAGAATTCCGTCGCGAACGATGCCGACGCTGTGGGTGTTGGTGATGGCCACGGGTCCTTCGAGGATCCCCGACTCCTGGAGCCACGTCGTGCCCGTCATCTCGCCGTTGCCGTTCAGCGTCGTCCATGCCCCGAAGACGGGATCGGCGCTGGCCTTGCCGCGAGGGTGAACGACGGTCACGCCGGTGCGCACAGGTCCCTGGCCGACGACGAGCCTGCCCGAGCCCGAGATCAGCGTCGTGTGGCCGACTTCCACACCGGCGACGTCGGTGATCGCATCCAGGGCGCCCGGCGTGCCGCCGATGCTGGCGGCGATTCCCAGCTCACGGGCGCGAGGGTTCTGGGCGGCGGCGAGCGTGAACGGGATGAGCGCGAGAAGGGCGGCGCGGAACATGGCTCTCTCCGGGCGACGGTGGGGTGACGCCTTGTGGAGCACAATGTGAGGGAACCACGATCGGACGGCCAGAGCCGAGAGCTCAACCCTAACGGCGTTCGTTGGGGAGCGCCGTCAACCCCCGGCATCGTCGCCGACGCTTCGTCGGCGCCACGCAATTCCGGCTGCAATGAGCGCCAGCATGGTCGAGAACAGAACCATTTGCGGGATGGTGCGAGCGAACATCGCCGGGTAGCGCGTCCCCACCAGCACGACGAAGACGAGAAGGGTCATCGCGTGGATCGAGCCGACCAGCGCCGGCACGATCACCGACGGGCGCGGATAGAGCGCCTCGTGCAGCAGCGCGACGCCGCCGATGAGGAATGTACCGCCCACCTGGTGCCAGCTCGTCTCGGCGTTCGCATACGCCACGAGACCCAGCGTCCCGATCCCGGGCAACGCATGCGACACGCCCCACCATGTGTGCGCCCCCGCGAAGACGAGGGAGATGATCCCCGCGACGAAGAAATACCCGTTCCTGCCCAAGAAGCGCTCCGACGACTGCCCATGACGAACCCCTGCCCGATCCTTGAACCACTCACGGACCTGAAAGGTTGCATTGGGCCGGGTCGAGCGAGTTGGCTCTACGGACGGACGTAGGTGAGGACAACGGAACGCGGGCCAGGGCAATTATCGTCGCAGGTCAACCCGATGAGCGTCTGCCATTCCAGCGTCCCGTCCGCATGATCCAGAGACTGCTGGAATGACGGCGTGCCGAGCTGGCTCCAGGTAATGGTGACGCGGTCTCCGTCCCGCTGGACGTTGCCGGTGTACGACGCAGAGAACACCGATGGGGCCCCGGCGACACCGCTCGATGAATACCGGATGGATCGCAGGCTCTCCGACCGACGCGCCGTCGTCCCGGAGGTGAACTGGATCGTGTCGTACACGATCGTGTACACGACGCGCTCGGCGTTGCTGAAAGTGTGATTCGCCGTCACCAGCGGCGCGCCGGTGCCGTCGATCTCGGCAAGCACGTACGTACCCGAGAAGGGGCGCGGACCAGTCGAGTCCTTGCACGCCGCGAGGACGGTTACGAACACGACTGCGGCCGCAGTCCATTTGCGCATCATCGACATCTCATCTCCTGAGATTCGTTGTTCTCGATACCCGTGGTGGCGCGGCGTCGTGGCACGGGTGGGGGCACAATGTGAGGAGGTTCGGCGGGAATGGCCAGAGTGCGGCGCGGCGATGCGAACCCCGGGGCGTGAGGGGGAAGGGCGACGGCGGAACCGATGCAGGGCGTCGACAGCGGCATCGGGCAAAACGAGGGGCGTGAAAGCGTACGTAGAACGAACGGCGTGAACTCCGCAAACGCCGTCAACGTCGGCAACGGTTTCTCAATCCTGCCGACGTTGGCGGAGTTCACGCTCCTCTTCTCTACGTACCCAATTACGCCGTTCAGTTTTGCGCGATGCCGCCGTCGACGCGGTGGCCTTCACCGCCGTCAACCCCCGAAATTGCGGCGGGCCGCGTCGCGATCCGCCTGCTCCTGCCGCGCGTGGGCGAGATTCCAGTCAACGACGGGCGCGACTTCCGCATCGGCGAGCTCGAGGCAGGCGAGCGCCCGCTCCACCACCGGCGCGCCGAGCTCAGGGGGCAGCGCGGAGCCGAACTGCAGCTCGGCCTTGCGGCAGAGACGCTCCTCGCGCGAGCGATTGTCTTCCTGCGACACCCCGCCGAGGACTTCGCGCATCCGGCTGACCCGCGCATGCATCCCTTCATGGATGATCGACGACGCCACCGGCGCCGCGGTGATGTCGCGCCGCGCGAGGAAGGTGAGCTCGGTCATGCACGCACGCTCCGCGGGAAAATACGCGCCCCGGCAGGGAAAGCGCTCGACACGAAATTCAGCGAGATCGCGCCGCAGGTGCGCGAGGCGCCACGGCTGATACCGCTCGATGAGTGCAAGAGCTTCGTCGAGCCGCGCGAGGACGTCCGGCGTCGCGATGTCCGGGCGCGTGTTCTCGACCGCGACGCGGAAGCCGCGCACCCGATGAATCTCCCGGCGGGGAATATCCGCTCCGTCGCCCGCGCCGCCGAGCACCCTGCCGATCCGTTCGAGGATTCCCATGGTTGAAGCATGCGCTGGGCCCCCGCGCCTCCGCAACGGATGAACATGGATGTCATTCACCACGGACTCGCCTCGTCGCCAGACGCCGACGGGAAACAAACCGCTTGCCGACGTTGACGGCATTGCCGCCGTTTCGTTCTACGTACCCTTTCACGCCGTCCTGTTTTGCCCGATGCCGCTTCCGACGCCCTCGCCTCCTCCGCCGTCTATCCCTGGGTCACGAACAAAACAAAGGCCAGCGAAGATCCGCTGGCCTTTGTTTCGTTCACGTCGCTGTGTCTCACCGCGACAGCACGATCTCCGTACGCACGTACACATACCGCCCGTTGTACCCGAACGGCGACGATCCGGGCCAGATGAACGTCCCGTTGTTCGTGTTCGCCGCAACCTTCACTTCGTCCGGGAAGACGTTGAACACGTTGTTCGATCCGAGTGCGAGGGCGATCGCGTTGAACTCGTACCCGATCTCGGTGTCGACCAGCACCTTCGCCCTGAAGTCCTCTAGTCCGTCGAGGCTTCCATCGCGGAACTTTCCGTAGTCCGACGCGCGTCCCATCACGCGGAAGCGACCGGCCGAATAGTTCGTCGTGAACGATGACCGCCGGCTTGGGCGGTTGCGCACGATGGCGTTGATGATCACGGGGTCGAGCGCGCTGGTGTAGGTCGAACCCTTGCCGACGAGAATGTCCGGGATCGGATCGACGCGGGTGATGTAGTTCTTCGTCCAGTTGAGCGCGGCGGTGAAGTCGAACGTCCCGCGCAGCGCAGGCAGCATCCAGTTCGCCGCGACGTCCATACCATCGGTCTTCGTGTCGAGCGCGTTCGTCGGGAACTGCACCCCGGCGATGAGGCTGAGTCCGGAGTCGGCGAGGATGTCGGCGACGACTGGATCCGATGACCCGTCGAAGGTCGCGCCGAGCAGGATGCGGTCCTTGATGGTGATGCGATACACATCCACGGTGAGGTTGATGCTGCGGGTCGGCGACCAGGCGAGCCCGCCGCTCAGGTTCGCTGACGTCTCTTCCGTCAACGGCTTGGCGCCGAAGATCCGCGACGCTCGGTTCGCCACCGGGAAGTTGCCGATCTCGACGAGCACGCCGTTCTGGATTGCGGTGGTGGTGTGGCTGTACCAGCTCTGGGCGAGCCCCGGCGCGCGGAATCCGGTGCTGGCCGCGCCGCGGAACACGAGCTCGGGCGTTGCCTGGAACCGTGCGGCCAGCTTGCCCGTGAACTTCTCACCGAAGTCACTGTAGCTCTCGAATCGCCCGGCGACGTTGGCGAGCAGATTGGTCGTGAGGTTCGTCTCGAGGTCGATGTAGGCGCCGATGTTGCTTCGATCGTTGGTGCTCGCATCGGTGGGGGCGAAGCCCTGGAAGACCGACGAGCCGCCCTGCGCGATCCCCGAGCTGTCCGCGGTCCTGTGATAGCCGTTGATGTACGACGCGAGCTCGCCCGCGATGACTTCATACGATTCACGCCGGTACGCCGCGCCGACCGCGACGTTGACTTCGCGGAAGAGGCCGAGGTCCATCAGTCTCGAGACGTTGGCGGTAAGGTTGAACTCGCCCCGCCTCAGGCCGCCGGCGTCGAAGGAGGTCTGGTTGGGGATACCGGGATCATCCGCGGTTCCGAGCACGCGATCCGGACCGGGCGCGGTCGGCGTCGACAGGCTCGGCCCGAGCGACGAATTCAATGTGTTGCGCAGGTTGAAGTCGAAGCTGTTGAAGCCGTAGGAGGCGCCGAGGTCCATCGCCCAGCCGCTCCGGTTCGAGCGGATCCCGCCGGCCGCGGAGTAGTCGATGACGCTGGGGCGAAACTCCGGGAGGAAGCCGAGCGGATAGATCTGCCGCCAGTTGCGGGAGTTCTGCGGCTTGCGGAAGAAGCCGTTGCCGGTGCCTTCTCGATCGGAGTAGCCGCCGAAGCCGTACATCTCGGTGGTGCCCGCCTCGTTGAGCGGCATCTTCATGTTCGCGAAGGTGTGCACATCGTGCTCGAGGCCATCGCCCCAGTGGACGTTCGGCTGCGGGACGCCGGTGCGCTTGATGATGACCTGGCAGTTCGCCACCGAATCCCGGACCCCATTAATGTCGGGAAAGCTCCCATCGGGGCACGCGCGGTTGGTGGACTTCCGGTCGAGCACCTGGGCGAAGAGCGCCAGCGACCCGCGGCCCAGCGGCAGGCCGACGCCCCCGTTCACGTCCACCGCGGTCCCATCGTTCGGGTAGTTCTTTCCGGGACGATACTGGCCGACACTCGCGTTGATGAATGGCGTGAATACGCCTTCGCGGAGCCCGAGATTCACGACGCCGGCGATCGCGTCCGATCCGTACTGGGTGGATGCGCCGTCACGCAGCACCTCGATGCGCTCGATGGCGCTCGACGGAAAGGCGTTGAGGTCCACCCCGCTGGATCCCGGCGCCGACCCGTTGGAGAAGACGTTGAGGATCGAAGTCTGGTGGCGCCGGATGCCGTTGATCAGCACGAGCGAATGATCCGGCGACAATCCGCGCAGCGTGAACGGACGGACAATCTCCGTTGCGTCGGTCACCGCCTGCTTGGGAAAGTTCACCGAGGGCGAAAGGTTGGCGAGCACCTGGGTGGTCTCGGTGGACCCCGCCCGCGCGATCTCCTCGACCGTGTACACATCCACCGGCACCGCCAGCTCCTCGGCCGCCGTATGCCGGGCGCGCGAGCCGACGACGACGAGCACTGACGCGAGCTGGGTCGCCGTGGCGCGCATCCTGACGTCTACCGTCGTCACCTCACCCGTCGCCACGGTTACCGTTACCGTCTCCGGGATGAAGCCGAGCGACCGCACGCGCAGGATGCGCTGGCCGGAGGGTACGCCGTTGAGCGTGTAGGCGCCCCGGGAGGATGCAGAGGTGCGGAGGGATGTCCCGTCGATGGTGACCGCGGCGCCGATGATGACTGTGCCGCTCGTGTCGGTGATCCTGCCCTGAAGCGAGCCAGTCTGCGCGGTGAGGGGTTTCGTGAATGCGACCGCGAGCAACATGCCGGTCGCAAGTGTGCCTGCTCTACGCCACGGTGAGACTCGCATGCGGTTCCCCTGTGTGAAGGACGGAACTCCACGGCTGGAGTCGGACGGCAGTCCGGGCCCAACATGCCGCCGACCGCGGAAATGCACCAGAGGCGATGCGACGAGCTCGCTCGGTTGGGGCAGGAGTGCCGACTCGAGCAGTTCGTCCCTTGGAGAATCACAACGAGTCCCGGACCTCAGCTCACTGGCTGCCCCCTGCGAGCGCGCGTCTTCGCGGGCGGCCGTTGCGCGAGCGTTGCGGAAATGAAGTAGCGCACCGGCGACTCGCCGATTCGGTCCGTGAGTGTCGGATCGTCAAAGGACGTTCCCCCCGCTGCCGCGACGGCGGCCACGAAGTCGGTCATGTCCGTGATGAGGATCGACTTCCACACCATGAGCGACCCCGACGAATCGTGCAGCACGAGACGGGAGATGTGCCGAGCGGCAGCCATGGCGCGATGGCCTTCGGGCGTCTGGAAGACTTCCTCGGTTGCGCCGTAGACGTCCACGGAGGGATCCTCGGTGTCGATCCCGCTTTCGCGGCACATCCGGCCAACATCGAGTAGCGCAGGGGCCATCGACGTGAGGCTCGGCAATACGGCGAGCCCGGCGGCGGTCGGGTGAAAGACGCCGCCGTGCCGGTCTGGTCCGTGGCGCAGCTCGAAGTCGGTGTCACCGATCCTGTTTCCATCCAGCCAGACGCTGTACGACATCGGAAGGCTCCTCGGGAAGAGGTCTGTACGGGAGGGCATTCTGTCGAGACAGCGCTCGTTGGCAACCATCGAATCCTCGCGGGCGTGGCCATCCTGCTTCGCTGCTCACGCGGGCGCGCGATGCGGGCGGCGATTGACACGCCAGTCGCTTTTGCGTATACTGAACCATATGGTTCAGTATGCACCGCCGCTCGATGCCGCCTTCGGCGCCCTGGCCGATCCGACGCGACGTGGGATTCTCGAGCGCCTCGGGCGCCGGGATGCCGCGATCAGCGAGCTGGCCGAGGAGTTCGGGATGACCCTGACGGGGATGAGGAAGCACGTCGGCGTCCTCGAGGGGGCGGACCTTGTGACGACGGAGAAGATTGGCCGGGTGCGCCACTGCCGCCTCGGCCCGCGCCGGCTGGACCGTGAGACGCAGTGGATCGAGACCTATCGGCGGATGCTCGACGCCCGCCTCAACCGGCTCGAGGATTTCCTCGAGCGCACCAAGGGGGACCAATGACGATGGCGACGCAGAACCCGAAGGCTGCCCGCGCGACGAACAAGGCGACACTCACGATGCCGACCGACCGCACGATTCACTGCGAGCGGATCTTCAACGCCTCACGCGATCGCGTGTGGAAGGCGATGACCGATCCCGCGCACGTCGCGCAGTGGTGGGGGCGCGGCAACAAGCTCGTGATCGAGAAGCTCGAGGCGAAGCGCGGAGGACATTGGCGGTTCGTGGAGCATGCTCACGGCCAGGAGCACGGCTTCGAGGGACGCTATCGCGAGGTCTCGCCGCCCGAGCGCATCTCGATGACCTTCGAGTGGGACGGAATGCCGGGCCACGTCATCGTCCAGACGATCGAGCTCGCGGAGGCTGGCGCCGACCGCACGAAGATGACGGCGACGTCGATGTTCATGACGCCGGAGGATCGCGACGGCATGATGTCGTCGGGGATGGAGACCGGCATGAACGAGAGCTACGCCGCGCTGGATCGGGTGCTTGAGGCGATGAAGTAGCCCGAAGCTGCAGCGTGCCCGCGCGGTGTCACCGTCGGTGGCATCCGCGGCGGCGTCGGGGCGTGGATGCCGCCGCTCGATCGAGCTACCGCACGATCTCCATCACGGCGCCACCGACGCGGTCGCGCAGCGTCGCGGAGTACTCGCCCTGCATTCGCCGACGTGCGCTGTCCGGCTGGATCCGGGCGCCTGCGTCACCGAGGGCCGTGCCGAGTCCGCGGAGCTGGGCCGAGTCGCGGAGCAGGAAGACGCGCATGTGCGTCCATGGAAGCGTCGTGTCGTTGGTCGCATAGGTCGTGACGGCGAGGAACGCGCCCGCGCGCTGCGCGTTCGCATCGATCGGTTCCGCAACCTCACGGATGTATCGATTGTACTCGGCGAGCATTCCGGGTCGCGCGCGCCAGAAGTAGACCTGGGCGAGCCGCGCGTCGGGATGCTGAAGGGTCGTCGACGGGGTGCGCGATGCGGTGGTGGACGCGCAGCCGACGCCGAAGGCCAGGAGCGTGGCAAGTGCCCACGCAGCGGTGCGCGGGGTCATCATATCGTCTGCCTCACTTCATTCGCCGCCTCGTCGCCACCGCCGAGCACGCACGACGCGCCGAGCAGGAAGCCGAAGTCGTAGAGACGGCCGCGGTTGTTCGCTTCGTAGATGCGAACATTGGGGTTGAAGAGGCTCACGATGAACGTGAACGGGCAGATGAGGCCGTGCCAGACGCCCGCCCAGAATCCGGCGGGGTGGGCTTTCGCCAGCGAATACTTCGAGTTCGGGCCTGCTACGGCTAGGACATTGGCCATCGGCGTTTGCCTCGGGATCCCGGTGAGTGTGCCAGTGCGCTACGGATCGAGCGTCCCGCGGAGAAAGTCGTTGCGGAATTTGCCGTCGGGATCGTATTCGGCAAGCAGCGCCCTGAAGTCGGGGAGGCGTTCGTAGCGTGCCTGGAGCACGGGCGGCGTCATCGTGAACAGCTTGCCCCAGTGCGGCACGGCTCCAAAAGGCTCGAGCGCCCGCTCGATCAGCGGTAGCAGGCGCATCACGGCATCCCATTCCGGCTTCCAGGTCGTGTGCAGCGCGACGCATGCGCGGCCGTGACACGGACTGAGCCAGAGCCGGTCCGCGGCGATGGTGCGGATCTCCGAGATGAGGAGGTGCGGCGTAATCCGATCGCTGAGCGCCTCGATCGCCATGATCGCATCGTACGCGGCCTCTATCGGAACGAAGTACTCCGACTGGAGCTCATTGCCACTGCTCGGCGTGAATCCCACCCGGAAATGCGGCAAACGTTCGTGCCACGGTCCCGGAATCCCCAGCTGCTCGGTGACGTTCTCGGCCGATTCGCCGGCCACCGGATGCAGCCTTCGCGTCGCGATCCGGGCGCCGCGAAACTCACCGGGCGGCGCTGCAGTGTGGCCGGCCTCCATGCGCCGCTTGATCCACACCTGACCGATGGTACCGTGCGACCAGTCGGTGAACAGGCTGACACTGTACCCGCTCTTCATGATCTCGTCGAAGCCGTGCTCCAGCTCGCGCATCGGCAGGCCGAGGTACACCGCTTGGGCGATGTCGAAGGCGGCCTCGATGTCGAGCGTCAGCTTCGTCGCGACACCGAGGGCACCGAGTGATACGACCACACCGTGGAAGCGGTCTCCATCCCCGTCTCGTGTGAGCGTGACCAACTCGCCGGCGGCATCGACGAACTGAATGCCGCAGACGGCGGTGGCCAGGTTCCCGTTCGCCGTGCCCGAGCCGTGCGTCGCCGTCGCGCAGGCACCGGTGATCGAGATGTGGGGAAGCGACGCCATGTTGGCGAGCGCAAGGCCGTTCGCATGGAGGTACTGGCCCAGCTCTCCGTAGGTCATCCCCGCCTCGACCGTCACCGCTCGAGACGTCCGGTCCAGCGAGATGATCCGGTTCAATCGCCGCGTCGAGACCAGGTTCTCGGTGCTGTCGGCAATGCGGTTGAACGAATGGCGGGTGCCGAGCGGGCGGAGTCGGGCGCAACGCCTCACGACATCCTGAAGCTCCTCGACGGAGGCCGGCTCGTGAACGCGGCTCGTGCCGTAGACGACGTTGCCGGCCCAGTTGCGCAGCGGTTCCGAGTCGGCGACCGGTGTGTCGTGAGCCATGGCGCTCGCTTCTACCTTCGCCTCAGCGCGACACGTGACGTCTGAGCTCGTACCCGGCGATCGTCACTGAATAGAACACCACGTCCGCAGCGATCTTTCCGAGGAACACGCCCGCTTGCGGTCCGAGCGCCGCCGTCGCAAGCCCCATCGCCAGCGGCCGGACGAGCAGCGTGTCGAGGACTTCCGAAGGCCCGAACTCGACGATGGCACTCGTCGTCGTGCGTCGCGCCCTTCGCCAGACCCGGCGCGATGGGCTTCCCTCCCCGTCGGCCGCCTTGTCGCCATCCGGGTTGGCGAGCGATCGCAGCATGAACGTGCCGTAGAAGCCAAGGTTCTCGCCGATCGATCCGCCGTAGGCAGCGGCGACCCGGTTGCCCGTCATCGCATCGACGATGAACCAGGCGACCATGGCCATCGCCGTTCCGGCGATCTCCGGAGGGCCGTATCGCGCCACCCAGCGGCGCACGGAGCGATTCCAGTCGGACATCAACCTCTCGATGTGTAACAACGGCCCGCGGCGGATCGTCCTGCAGATGTGTGGCCGGCTCGAAGGAACCGACGCATGCGGCGCATGGTGGACAGACTCGATAGCTGCCATCGCGCAACACCGCCTCGACATCGCTTTTGACCTGCCCTCTCGCGGGTCGGGCGACCGCGCACGAGAACCCAGCAGCGCCCAATCCGACGTCAGGAGCACCGATTGACCGAGTTCCGTTCCGCCGACGATCCCTCAGCACCCCGGCTGCCGCTGACGCACGCGATGCAGCTCGGGATCTCAGTCATGCGGAGCGCTCAGGTCGCTGCCCCGGCGGTCAAGGTGACGGGCCCGTGCTCACACGTATCCCTGCCGTTGACGGCCGCCTTGATCGCTGCCGGCGTCTCCGGCCTGTCGATGTCCACGCCAGGACATCGGTGCGGACGTCTCTTCGGTGCGTGGGAGGCATCCCGTGATCCGAAGCCTCGGTGATTTCGACGGGGCGGTGCACCTTCTGCGCGGCGCATTCCTCCTCGATCACAGCGTCTCGGTCTCCAAGCTCGGCAGCCTCTTTCGACGCGATGGCAACGCGCCCGTTCAGCAGCTGAAACGCGCCATCGCCGACGCGTACGGCGTCGCATGGAGTTTCCCGGCATCGTGCGGGACATCCCCCCTCAACGTGCTTGCGCTGCTCGCCGTTGCGCCCCACGGTAGCACGGTGCTCGTCAATCGCGACTGCCATGTGTCGGTCCACGCGGCGATGGTGCATGGTGGCTACCGGCCCGTGTACTACGCATCGCGGTTCGATCCGACGATCAATCTGCCCCTCGGACCCGCGGTCGAAGATGTAGAAGCTGCGCTGCTGGCCTATCCCGACGCGCGCTGTATCGTCATGACTTATCCGAGCTACTTCGGCATCGCCGGAGACTGCGGCGCGATCGTCGAGCTCGCCCGGGCGCGAGGCATTCCCGTGGTGGTCGACGCGGCGCATGGCGCGCCGCTGCATTTTTGCTCGGGCCTGCCGGAGGCTGCGGAAGACCTCGGCGCCGATGTGGTCCTCCAATCCACGCACAAGACGATGGGGGCGCTCAGCCAGGGCAGCGTTGCCCTGTTCCGCACTGACGAGTACCTCGACCCCTTCTACGCGGCCGTCACGCATCTCGGCCTCATCAGCACGTCCTTCAGCTATCCGACACTGAGCTCCATCGAGCTCTCGGTCGCTCGCCATCAGATCGAAGGCGAGGACACGTGGCGGCGTTCGATCGACGAAGCGGAGAGGTTCCGGGCCGAGGCCGCGCGGATCGACGGCATCGCGACCTTCGGCATCGACGCTGCGGGGCGGCCGGGATTCCGCGATCTCGACCGGACGCGCGTGACGCTCGATGTCTCCGGCACCGGTCTCACAGGATACGAGTTCGACGAGTTGCTGGCGGACTCGGAGATATACGCGGAGATGGCGACAGCGCGTCAGGTGCTGTTTCTCTTCACGCCGGGAACTCGCCCGGAGGACACGTCCTACCTGCTCGCCGCCGTCGAGCGAGTCGCGGCCAGCGGCGACCGAACGCGCCCCGCGTCGGCCTATCGCTCGCCTCCGCCCCCTCCGGCGATGGCGATGATCCCGCGTGACGCCCACTTTGCCCCGAAGCGCACTGTTCGCGTGGACGATGCCCTCGGCGCGGTGAGCGGAGAAACCATCGCTCCATATCCGCCGGGGTGCGCCGTTGTCGCCGTCGGCGAACGGCTCGATGCCGCCACCCTCGAATACCTCGAATACGTGCAGGCCAGCGGGGGCGAGTTGTACGGTGCGTCGGACCCGAAGTTCCACACGATCACCATTATCGACGGCTGATCAGAGTGGCCCTACGGGGCCGCGTCCCCGTGAACGCGGGTGTGGGTGACTCCGCGCACAGCCGGCGCGTCATCTAGGGAACACCCGGTTACGCGTTCCCCTGGAGGCCCAATGCGCAGGATGCTCGCCGCCGTCGCTGGCTCAACGGCATTGCTCACCATCTCGATTCATGCAGCGCACGGCCAGACGGCCGACGATGGCCGTCTCGCCATCCATGGGTACCTCACGCAAGGGTATGCCATTTCGGACGGCACTCCGTTCTACGGCATCCGTGGACAGGGATCGAGCGACTTCCGGTACGCGGCGCTCCAGTTCCGCTACGACAAGAGCCAGAACGGCTTCCTCGTGCAGGTCAATCATCGCCGCCTCGGCCGGAGTCCCATCACCGAGTTCGAATCGGCAGTGAACGTCAACTGGGCATTCTACGAGCGTCGCGCGGCCAACGGGACAACGCTGCGCGCCGGCCGCGTCCCGGTTCCGCGTGGGATCTACAACGAGCAGCGCAGCATCGGCGTCGTCCTCCCGTTCTATCGCGCGCCCGTGATCTTCTATGATGAGGGCGCCTATTTCAGCGAGACGATCGACGGGCTCGTGGTCTCGCACACTTTCTGGGCCGATTCGCCCTGGAACCTCGAGACCAACGCCTACGGCGGCGGTTGGTCGTTGCTCGCCTATGATCAGTCGGGCCCTGAGTATGTAGTCAATCGTGTTCGCGCCGAGAACGCGATCGGCGCGCAGCTCTGGCTCGCCACGCCGGTCGAGGGCGTTCGCGTCGGGGCGGCGGCGCAGACGTATCGCTGGGAGAGCCTGAGCGACGGCAGCACCCAGCACGTGACGGAGTATCAGGCCTCGCTCGATGCGACGATCTCGAAGTTCATGGTTCGCGCCGAAACCGAGCTCATGGACTTCGAGACCGATGACTACTACGCGAGCTACGTCCAGGGGGGATACAGCCCGACCGCGAAGCTGTCGTTCGTCGCGCAAGCCGAGTACGCGTACGAGCGCGACTGGAACTTTCCTGTCTACTCCAGGAGCTTCGATTGGCACAAGGCAATTGGCGTGAGCGCAGTCTACAGGCTGTCGCCAACGCTCGTGCTGAAGGCGGAGCACCACTGGAACAAGGGCATTCAGGTGGAACAGCCGGCCGATCCCGCCTCGGCACCCCGCTTCACCTACAGCATCTTCAGCCTGTCGACGAGCTTCTAGTGCCGGACATTTCTCCGGGTACTTCTCCCGTGGCACGGCCGGCAGGCATGATGCGTCGTCGCTGGTTGCTGTTTCTGAAGGTGGTGGCGGTCGCAATCGGCGCGGCCACATTCGCGCCGTTGTCGGCGAGTCACGCGCAGCCCGCGCTGTACCGGGTGATCGTGAACGAAGCCAATCCCGTCGTGACGCTCACGCGGACAGAGGCCTCACGCATCTTCCTCAAGAAGACCGTGACGTGGAAGGCGGGAGGCGAGGTAGTGCCGGTGGACCTCGCCGAGGACTCCGAGGTGCGCAAGGCGTTCTCGAAGGACATTCTCAAGAAGAACGTTGCCGCCGTGAAGGGATACTGGCAGCAGCTCGTTTTCACCGGACGCGGCGTCCCGCCCGTCGAGAAGGCCTCCGAAGCCGACGTCATCGCGTACGTCGCCGCGAACCGAAATGCCGTCGCGTATGTTTCCGCGACGGCACCGCTCGCTGCCGGCGTCAGGACCGTGCGAGTGACCGACTAGCAGGTCGATGCACAAACGAGTCGCGGGAGCGATCCACCCACTCCTCCACAGGATCACGGAGCGGCTCAGCCTTCAGGAGAGAATCCACCTGCTGCCCAAGGTGGCGGCGGGCGCAATGGTCGTCATCCTCGTGCTGACGGTCGCGTTCGGCATCATTGGCCAGCGAAGCGCGTGGCGCATTCACGATGGCTACTATCCGTCGGTGCAGCTGAGCCACGAGCTCAGCGACGGACTTTCCCGCATCCAGCGACGCCTGCAGGATGGCGTCAGCGCCCAGGACAGCGACCCTCTCGACGAAGCTCAGGCCATTCACGACACGCTCCTCGCCGTGATGGACAGGGCACGGCGGAACCCGGTGCTTGACGAGCTGCTCCTGGCGTCCCTGCGCGACGATATCCGCGCCTATCACACCCTGGCGCGCAGCACCAGCGAACGCATGATCGCCGGCGAGCTCGGCGACAGCGTGCTGACCGCGCTCCAGGAAATGACGGCGTCGTATACCGCTCTGAGCCAACGGCTCCACCGCAACATCGTCGCGGATGAGGCACGGATCGCGACCGCCTTCAGGCGGGCCGAGATCGTGCAGACGGCCAACACGACAGCGGTCGCCGTCGTCGCGGTTCTCTGCGTCGTGCTGCTCTGGCTCCTCTCGTCGTTCACAGCGCGCATGCTCACGGTTTCGCTGACGGATCCGTTGAGCCAGGCTGCGCACGTCGCCGACCGGCTCGCCATGGGCGACACGAGCGTCACCATCCCGACGGCAGTAGACGGCGATGTCGGTCAGCTGCTCCGATCGATGGAGGAGTTGGTGCGGTACTTCGGGGAGATGGCTCGCGCCGCGCAGACGATCTCGCTCGGTGATCTGTCCACGCAGATCGAGCCCCGCTCCGACAGCGATACGTTCGGCCACGCGTTCCGCGACATGACCGTGTACCTGAAGGACATGGCGGAGGTTGCCGGTACCGTCTCCGCGGGCGACATGACGCGGCGGGTCACGCCGCGCTCCGAGCGTGACAGCTTTGGCCAGGCATTCCAGACGATGATCAACACACTCTCGCAGTCGATGCTCGGCATGCGCAGCTCCGCGGAAGCGCTCTCGGCTGCGGCCGCGCAGGTCGCTGCATCGGCGCAGGAGTTGTCGCTGAGCACGATCGAGGAATCGGCGATTGTCGTCCAGGCCACCGACAGGCTCGGCCGAGTGGGTATCCTCGTCGAGCGAAACGCGCAGGACAGCCGCGAAATGGAACGAATGGCGTCACAGGGCGCGATGGACGCCGAGGAGAGCGGGAAGGCGACGATGGATACCGTGCAGTCAATGGAGACGATCGGCGAGAGGATCATCATGGTGGACCGTCTCGCGACGCAGACAAACCTGCTCGCCCTGAACGCGGCCATCGAAGCCGCGCGGGCCGGAGATCACGGAAAGGGATTCGCGGTCGTGGCCGAAGAGGTGGGCAAACTCGCCGCGTTGAGCCGCGCGGCTGCGCGGGATATCGCGGTCGTCGTCAGCGCGAGCCACGAAGCCGCTGAGCGCTCGGGGGGGCTGTTGAACAAGCTGGTCCCGGCAATCACCCAGACCGCGGCGCTCACGCGCCAGGTCGCGACTGCCTCGGTCGAGCAAGCAGGCGGGCTGAAGGATGTCGCCGGGGCGATGGTGAACGTGGATCAGGCCACTCAGCGAAACGCAGCGGCGGCGCAGCAGCTCGCGGCGACCGCCGCGGAGATGTCGTCGCAGGCAGATTCGCTTCAGCAAGCGTTGTCCCGCTTCAGGACCATTGGTCTCGCCGAGCCGAAGTCGGGAACGTTGGCGCCGATCGCCGCCGGCACCGAGGCGTCCGTGCGTGTGCCTGTCTCGCCCGGCGGGTTGTCGGTCGTCCGCGGCCCGAAGCTCGCGCGGGCCGGCTGAGCTCCCGCGGAGGCGAGCGAGCCTCCTGGATTCAGGGATCGGTGAGGTGATCCCGGGTCCGCAGTTGCACCATCACGACGACCCGGGGCCGTGAGAGCCCGCTCGACTCGGCCCCGCTGGGCTACTGGTTGTCCAGCGGCCTGAGCAAGGAAATGCAGGGGTCTGCGGGCATCGACGAATCACTGCGCGGACGTGAACGGCAGCTCATTGAAAAGGCTCTCGCATATCGAGGATCGGCGCCAGGGGTCCGGGGGGCACCAAGGCATCGCGGTGCCGGACTTGAGCGGCAAACTGATTGAAAGGGCTGCTGGATTCGAGATCAGTGCGACGGTTCCAGTTGTCCCGCTCCTGAAGCGATCGAAGCACCATGCCTTCATCGATCCATCGGTAGTCCGGGCTGGATGGAGCGAGCGTGCGATTCGTCGCTAACGCGATCGCCGAGTTCCGGCTGCCGAAGGATGACAGCGAGTAGTAGAGGTGGTATTTGCCGTTGTAGAACGAGATGTCCGGCGCCCAGGCGTTCCTCGCCCGCGGAATCTCCCGACTCGTCCATTCGGGAAGCGACGCAAAGACGTGTCCCGACGCCTTCCACGTGCGGAGGTTGGTCGAGGTGAAGATCGGAATGATTCCCTCGCCGGGACGTCCCCCCGTGACGAACACGTACCAGGTGTCGCCGTGCTTGATCACCGCTGGATCGTGTACCGGGCTGACATCGCCTTCGAGCGCGAGTACTTCGGGGGTCCGCGCGGGACCGCGAGCCGTCGCGAGGCCGCAGCCGCTGCTCAGGGTGAGCACCACGACGAACATCGATCGAAGGAGTCGCGACATTCCAGTTCCTCCTACTTCTCGCGCACGCCCCGCCACCACGCATCCACCGGCCCCGCCGTCGCCGGCTCCACCGACTCACCCGGCCTCGGCATCACGAGCTGCGTCCCCGCTCGCGCCGCAGTCACCACTCGCTCGGCGGGTTCATCCCACGCGTGGAACGCGAGATTGAACATGCCCCAGTGGATCGGGAGCAGCGTTTTCCCGCGCAACATCCTGTGCGCGTCCACCGCTTGCTCCGGCGTGAGGTGAATGTCCGGCCAGGTCTCACCGTACGCGCCGATCTTGATGAAGGTCAGGTCGAAGGGACCGTGCGACGCGCCAATGTTGGCGAAGCCGGGGAAGGGACCCGTGTCGCCACTGTGAAAGATGCGATGCTGCGGGCCGGCGACCGACCATGATGCCCAGAGCGTGTGATTGCGGTCGCTGAGTCCGCGGCCGGAGAAGTGGCGTGCCGGCGTCGCGGTGAGGGCGAGTGGTCCCACGGTGACGGACTCCGACCAGTCGAGCTCCGCGATGCGCTCGGGGGCAACGCCCCACTGCTCGAGATGCGCGCCGACGCCGAGCGGGACGATGAAGCGTGCGCCGCGCTGTGCCGGGCTCTGTGCAAGGGCGCGGATGACGCCGCGATCGAGGTGGTCGTAGTGATCGTGTGAGGCGACGATCGCGTCGAGCGGCGGGAGATCCTCGAGGGCGAGCGGCGGCTCGTGAAAGCGCTTTGGTCCCACGAGTGACGACGGCGATGCGCGGCGCGCCCACACCGGGTCGAAGAGGATGCGTGCGCCGTCGATCTCGACAAGCACCGTGGAGTGACCGAGCCAGGTTGCGCGCAGGCCCGATGCGGGCGGTGTCGCGAAGTCGGCGCGGGTGAGGGAGACGATCGGCATCGGCCCGGGAGGGACGCGTTGTTCGTGGCCGCCGAGCCAGCGGCGGATCGTCGTCCAGGTGCTGCCGGGGGTGCCGAGGGATGTCGCGTCCGGATTCTGGAATGCGCCGTCGCGGTAGTTCGGCGATCGCTGGATTCGCGCGAGGCGCTCGCCCTTGGGTGCGGCGCCGAGTGCGTCGAGCCAGCCGGTGGAGCCGATGAGCACGATGAGGACCGCGAGGACGAGTGTGAGGAGGGCGAGGAACACGCGACCAACGCGGGACCGGGGGATGATCCGCATCGTCGAATCTTAATGTCGGTTTGGTTGGATATTGATCTGTCGGGGGCGCGTTCCCATGTTCTGGGTGCGCGATGGATTCAGGACTGCGCGAGCTCACACTGACGACGGAGATGACATGCGCGGATTCGTGACAGCGGTGGTGCTGACTCTCATCGGCCTGATCGGTGTTCCGGTGGCAGGGGCGCAGGACAGTGCTCGTGCTGTCGCGAGAACAGCTCCGGTCGCGCGTCCGGCTGATGTGGCGAGCGAGGACGCGATCATCGCGGCGCTGTACGGCGCGATCTCGGGGCCGGCCGGTCAGAAGCGGGACTGGGAGCGGTTTCGGCCGCTGTTCATTCCCGATGCGCGGCTTATCGTGGCTCGGGCGCCGCGGCCCGAGGGTCCGCTTCCGCCGCGAGTGATGTCGGTCGAGCAGTACATCGCGGGTGCGGGCGCGCTCGAAAACGGATTCTTCGAGCGAGAGATCAGCCGGATCAGTGAGACGTTCGGTGGGGTGACGCACCGGTTCAGCACGTACGAGTCCCGGGCGAAGGCCGAGGATCCGAAGCCGTTTTCCCGAGGGATCAACAGCATTCAGCTGTTGAATGACGGGCAGCGGTGGTGGGTGGTGACGGTGTTCTGGGATTCGGAGCGGGCGACCAATCCGATTCCGGCGAAGTACCTGCCTCGGTGACCGTCGCGGAAGCACGCGATGGCCTGCTCGCCGTTCTCGGCCTCGGCGATTACCACGAGGTCCGGATGGGCGTCGATCATATCGCGAAGCCCGGAGCGGACGACTGGATGATCGTCGACGACCAGTACGCGGATTCGGTGCGCGGCGTCAGTCGGGGAAGTATCCACGATCATCGCTCAACGCCCCCAGCAGTCACAGCTGACTTCTCTTCCTCGATGACATCCCGCCGACCGCCGCGGAGCGCGCCTCAATACTAGGGAATCGGTTTCCGGGGGCAATGGACGATGGTGGACCGTGCGCATCATCGCGCCGCTGCCCGCTCCCGGCGAGCCGCTGCGGTGAAGCGAATCGCCGTCGCTCAGCGCGGCCAGCCTGATTGCGGTAGTCCCGGCGCGATCTTCAGCGCGTTCCGGTAGTACACCTTCTTCAGGACCTCGTCCGGCAGGTCGATCCCGTACAGCTTCCAGAAGGCGTGGTAATCGCGGTAATAGTCGAAGTAATCGTCGCGCGTTTCGAACACCCGCCAGTAGTAGGGATATTCCTCCGGCTGATACGCGTCCTTGCCGAAGAGGATGCGGTCCTGGTACGCGACGAAGAAGTCGTGCGCGGCGCGCGGCTGGCGCCCGATGTCGTAGAGGATGGCGCCCACCTCGACGTACACGTTGGGCATCTCGGTGAGCATCCGTCCCAATCTTCCCAGGTCGTTGGCGTGCCACCCCATGTGCGCGGCGACGAAGGTCGTCCTCGGGTTCCTGCGAAAGAGGTTGTCCCGCTCCGCCATCAGCTCCTCGAACCCGGGGGCCCCTCCGGGGCCGATGTGGCGGTTCGGAAAGAGGGCGAGCTCGAGCCAGCGCTCGTTGGTGTGATCGAGCGGCTTATAGAACTCCTGCGGGTCGCCGGTATGAATGAAGACCGGCATCCGGAGCCTCGCCGCCGCGGCCCAGATGGGGTTGAGCTCGGGGTCGTCGAGGGCGAGTCGCGACCCGTCGGCCTTTCGAATGGTCTGTCCGAACCCCTTGCCGATCTCCCCGATGCCCACGGCGCCCGCGGCGACGTCGGCTTCGAGCTGCGCGATGGCGCGCTCGGCCCACCCGGGGCCGACGCCCCGGAAGTCGATCCCGGCAAGAACGCGCACGCGATCCTTCATCGCCGGCGATGCGGCGATCGTGGCGACGGTGCGTGTGAGCGCCTCGCCGGAGCTGTTGTTGGCGGCGACCATGAGGCGCACGTTGAGCGCGTCCAGCTCGGCGCCGAGCGTCGCAAGGCCGGCAGCGGATCCGAGCGCGGCCTGCGGGT